>NZ_DDIY01000008.1:15272-77794 GCF_002338785.1 Kocuria sp. UBA1838
GCGGCTCATCACGTGCGACCGCTACGACCCCGCCACCGGCACCTTCGACGAGAATTTCGTGGCCTACGCGACCCTCGTCACCAGGGGAACCACCCAGCGGTTCCCGAAGTGCAGTCCGGGCGCGGAGCTCAGAGCCCCACGACCTCCCGCAGCTGTTCACTGATCCGCTCGAGCCGCGCCGCGGCCTCCTCGCGGGGAACGGCACCGCCCTCGGGAACCGGGAGGACGACCTCGAGGTAACACTTGAGCTTGGGCTCGGTCCCGGAGGGCCGCACGATCACGCGGTCATCGGCCTCGGTGCGGATGAGGATCCCCTCGGTGGGCAGCATTTCGGGCCCGCCCTTGGACAGATCCGTGTACTCGACCACGGACGAGCCCGCGATCTCCCGCGGCGGGTTCTCCCGCAACCGGTCCAGCCCGCGGGTGATGAGCGAGAGATCCGCCACCCGGAACGTCAACGGCGCGGTCGCGTAGAGCCCGTGGAGCGTGGCGAGCCGGTCCAGTTCCTGCTGCACCGTGGCGCCCCGGTCCTTGAGAGCGGCCACGTAGGAGGCCACCCGCACGGCCGTGGAGATCCCGTCCTTGTCACGCACGGCGCTGGGATCGGTGCAATAGCCGATGGCTTCCTCGTACCCGAAACGCAGCCCGGGGGTGCGGGCGATCCATTTGAACCCCGTGAGGGTCTGACGGAACGAGAGCCCGTGGTGCTCGGCGATCCGCCCGAGCAACCGCCCGGAGACGATCGAGCACGCGAGGGTGTCCCCCGCGCGATCGGGATCCGCTGCGGCGTTCTCCCCCAGCAACGCGCCGAGCTCGTCGCCGCTCAGTCGCCGCCAGTCACGTGCGGGATCGCCCGTGCCCGCGCCCGTGGGGATGGCGACGGCGCAGCGGTCCGCGTCCGGGTCCAGGGCGATCGCGACGTCCGCGTCCTGGTCCGCTGCGAGTGCCACGAGCAGGTCCATGGCCCCGGGTTCCTCCGGATTGGGAAAGGTCACAGTCGGGAAGTCGGGATCCGGCTCGGCCTGTTCGGCCACCACGGAGACCCGCTCGAAACCGGCGCCACGCAGTACGGCGAGCGCGGTGTCCAGGCCCACGCCGTGCATGGGGGTCAGCGCGATGGAGATCTCGGAACGGGCCTCGGGGTCGCGCAGGCACCCGGCGCGTTCGATGTAGCCGGCGACCAGATCGGCGTCGGCGGCTGAAACACGCGAGGAGTCCCGGGGAACGCGATCCGCGGGAGGGGCGGCGGCCATGTGCTCAGCGATCAGGGCGTCGTCCGGGGGCACGATCTGCACGCCGCGCTCGTCGTCGGAGCCCACCGCGCGACCGCCCAGGTAGACCTTGTACCCGTTGTCCGCGGGCGGATTGTGGGACGCGGTGACCATGACGCCGGCGTCCGCGCCCAGTTGGCGTACGGCGTAGGCCACGAGCGGGGTGGGCAGCCGGGACGGCAACCGCACGGCCCGGCATCCGGCGGCGGAGAAGACCGCAGCGGCGTCGGCGGCGAAGTCCTCGGAACCGTGGCGCGCATCGCACCCGACCACGACCAGGGGCGCGGGCCCCGAGCGCTCCGTGAGGAAGGAGGCGAGCCCGGCGCTCGCGCGGATCACGACCGCGCGGTTCATCCGCGATTCCCCCGCGCCCACGGCCGCGCGCAGCCCGGCGGTGCCGAACACGAGCGGTCCGGAGAAGCGCGAGTCGAGCTCGGCGAGCGCGGGCTCGTCACCGGAGGCGGCGGCGTTCGACAGCTCGGTGAGTTCGTCGCGGGTCGCGGGATCGGGGTCGTGCTCGACCCACTGCCGCACCCGCTCGAGCAGCTGGTCGCTCATCAGGAATCGAGCCCCTCGAGCACCGCGCGGGTCCCGGACAGCCCGAGGCGCGTGGCGCCGGCGTCGATCATGGCCAGCGCGGCCTCGGTCGTGCGGATCCCGCCGGAGGCCTTCACGCCCAGGCGCCCGCCCACGGTCTCGGCCATGAGGCGCACCGCCTCGACCGACGCCCCGCCCGCGGGGTGGAAGCCCGTGGACGTCTTGACGAAGTCCGCGCCGGCGGCCTCGGCCTCGCGGCACGCGGCCACGATCTGATCGTCGGTCAGGGTCGCGGACTCGATGATCACCTTGAGCACCGCGGGCGCGGGGCACGCCGCGCGCACGGCCTCGATGTCGTCGCGCACGCCGTCCCAGTCCCCCGCGACGGCGAGGCCCAGGTTGATGACCATGTCCACCTCGTCCGCGCCGTTCGCCACGGACACGGCTGCCTCCGCGGCCTTGACCTGGGCGGGGTGCGCGCCGGACGGGAAGCCGCACACGGTCGCGAGCTTGACCCCCTCGGGCAGGTCCACGTCCAGCCGGGACGGGGAGACACAGATGGAGTACGTCCCGAGTTCACCCGCCTCCCGGGCGAGCTCGGCGACCTGATCGGCGGTGGACTCGGGCTTGAGCAGGGTGTGGTCGACCATGGCGGCCAGTTCTTCACGGGTGATCATGCGGTTCTCCTCGCGGGGGTGGTGCGGCGCGGTGACAATGCACCACGGTGGGGCGACGACGCCCGGTCCCCGAGCGCCGTCGTTGCGGTCGGACGGTGGGTCAGGCGATGCGGTCCAGCACGACGTCGTCGCGCGCCCCGGTGCCCTCGGCGGCATCGGGGTCGATCGTGGCGCCGCCGTGGAGGGACTCGAGCGCGCGCTCGAAGCGGTCGGGGGTGTCGGTGTGCAGGGTGAACAGCTTCTGGCCCTTACTCACACGCTCGCCGGGCACCGCGTGGATCTCCACGCCGGCGCCGGCCTGGACGGGGTCGCCCTGCCGGGCGCGGCCAGCACCCAGTCGCCAGGACGCCACGCCCACGGACATCGCGTCCATCTCGATGAGCACGCCCGAGGTCTCGGCCAGCACGTCCTGCGTGTGCTCCGCCTGCGGCAGCTGGGCGTCCGGGTCCCCGCCCTGGGCGGCGACCATGCGCTTCCACGTGTCCATCGCGCGGCCGTCGCGCAGGGCCTCCTCGACGTCCGCGTCGTGCACGCCGGCCGCCGCGAGCATCTCGCGGGCCAACGCCACGGTCAGGCGCACGACGTCGCTCGGGCCACCCCCGGCCAGCACCTCGACCGATTCGCGCACCTCCAGGGCGTTGCCCACGGTGCGCCCCAGCGGGCGGGACATGTCGGTGAGCAGGGCCACGGTGTCCACGCCGTGGTCCTTGCCGAGCTCGACCATGGTGCGCGCGAGTTCGCGGGCGTCCTCCTCCGCTTTCATGAACGCGCCCGGGCCGGTCTTGACGTCCAGGACCAGGGCTCCGGTGCCCTCGGCGATCTTCTTGGACATGATCGAGGAGGCGATCAGCGGGATGCACTCCACCGTGGAGGTGGTGTCACGCAGCGCGTAGAGCTTCTTGTCCGCGGGGGCCAGGCCGGTTCCGGCGGCGCAGATCACCGCGCCCACGGTGTCCAGGATGTCCATCATCTCGGCGTTGCTCAGATCCGCACGCCACCCGGGGATGGCCTCCATCTTGTCCAGGGTCCCACCGGTGTGCCCGAGCCCCCGCCCGGACAGCTGCGGGACGGCCACCCCGAAGCTCGCGACGAGCGGGGCGAGCGGCAGCGTGATCTTGTCCCCCACGCCACCCGTAGAGTGCTTGTCCGCCGTGGGGCGGGACAGCTCCCCGAAATTCATGCGCTCGCCCGAATCGATCATGGCCTGGGTCCAGTGCGAGATCTCCGCTCGGTCCATCCCGTTGAGGAAGATCGCCATGGCCAGCGCGGACATCTGCTCGTCCGCGACCACGCCGCGCGTGTAGGCGTCGATCACCCAGTCGATGGCCTCGGGAGACAGCGTCTCGCGGTCCCGTTTCATGCGGATGACGTCGACGGCGTCGAACGCTTCAACCACCGTGATCACTCCCTCGTGTAGCTGCGGCACGGTGTCGTGTCGGCGCCGGGCGTCCCAGGACACGACCTGTCCTGCAATCCTAGGCGGCGTATCGGAAAATTTGTCAATTATAGTTTTGACAAATGTTCGCGCCGCGGCGGATCCCGTCGCGGCGCCGGAAGTCGAAAGCTGGGGTCACCGTGGACCGTTTCCAGGGCCTGGTGGGGATCGTCCTCATCCTGGGCATCATCATTCTCCTATCCCGCCACCGCACCGCGATCAAGTGGCGCACTCTGGCGGTGGGACTGCTGTTGCAGGTGGGTGTGGCGCTGCTGATCCTCAAGTGGGGTCCGGGCTACGAGGCCCTGAAATGGTTCTCCGGCCTGGTCCAGGGACTGATCGGGTTCACGAACGAGGGCACGCAGTTCGTCTTCGGCGGGCTGCTCAGTGACAACAACGGGTTCGTGTTCGCGCTCAGTGTGCTGCCCGTGATCATCTTCCTGGGTGCCGTGATCGGTGCGTTGTACTACCTGCGGGTCATCCAGGTCTTCGTGCACGTGTTGGGCACGACGCTGAACAAGGTCATGGGCACGTCCAAGATCGAGTCCGTGTTCGCGTCCACCGTGATCTTCCTGGGCCAGAGCGAGGCACCGCTCATGATCAAGCCGTACCTGAGCAAGCTCACCCGCTCCGAACTGTTCGCGTGTATGACCGGTGGGTTCGCCGCCGTGGCCGGATCGACCCTCGTGGGGTACTCCCTGCTGGGCGCACCGCTGCCCTATTTGCTCGCCGCGTCTGTGATGAACGCCCCCGGTTCCCTGCTCGTGGCCAAGGCCCTCATGCCCGAGACCGAGACCTCCGTGGCCTCCGTGAACACGCTGAAGGTCCGGGACACCGAGTCCAAGAACCTGATCGACGCGATCGGCAACGGCGCCATCAGCGGCGGCCGGATCGCCGTGATCGTGGGCTGCCTGCTGATCGCGTTCATCGCGCTGATCGCCTTGGTCTCCGCCGTGCTCGGCTGGGTCGGCTCACTCTTCGGTTTCGAGGGCTGGTCCCTCGAGGGGCTGTTCGGGATCATCTTCGCGCCGCTCGCGTGGGCCCTGGGCGTGCCGTGGCAGGACGCCGCACAGGTGGGCAACTTCATCGGCCAGAAGACCATCCTCAACGAGTTCGTGGGCTACACCGCGTTCGGCCCGGAGATCCCCAACCTGGATCCCCAGTCCGTGCTGATCACCACGTTCGCGCTCGCGGGCTTCGCCAACCTGTCCTCGATCGCGATCCAGATCGGTTCCATCGGCGGGCTGGCCCCGGACCGGCGCGCGGACGTGGCCCAGATGGGCTTGTTCGCCCTGTTCGGCGGGTTCCTCACGAACATGCTCAACGCCGCGCTCGTCGGCGTGATCATCGGGCTGTGACGGTGACGGCACTTCCGGTGACCGGAGCGCCGTCGTGGACCTGACCGCGCGGGACGTCCAGTCCCTGGAGGCGGCCCGGCTCTACCACGAACGCGGCCTGTCCCAGGCGGAGGTGGCCCGGACACTGGCCATGTCCCGCCCCACGGTGTCCAAACTGCTGCAGCACGCGCGCGAGCGCGGTTTCGTGAGCATCGAGATCCGGGACCCCCGCACGGTGTCCACGGACGTGGGGCGCGAGCTGTGCTCCGCGTTCGGGCTCGCCCAGGCCACCGTGGTGGCCGATGCGGAGACCGAGCACGAGTTGCTGCACAACCTGGGTGCCGCCGGGGCGCGCATGCTCGAGGAGAATGTGGCCGACGGCGATCTCGTGGGCATCACGTGGGGTCGCACCATGCGCGCCGTGGCCCAGGCGCTGACCCCCCAACCGCGTAGCGGCGTGCACATGGTCCAGCTCAAAGGCGGCAGCAGCCTGGCCTCACCGGCGGCGGGGCACTTCGAGACCGTGCGGATGTTCTGCACCGCGTTCAACGCCTACCCCCACACGCTGCCCCTCCCGGCGCTCTTCGACAGCCCCGAGGTCAAACGCCTCGTGGCGCAGGACCGGCACATCGAGTACGTCCTGGACCTGGGCCGCAGCGCCCGGGTGGCGGTGTTCACCGTGGGCTCCGCCGGACGGGACGCACCCCTGCTCGCACGCGACTACCTGACCACCGAGGAGCGGGAAGGGGTCGCGCAGCGCGCGGTGGGTGACCTGTGTTCGCACTTTATTGACGACGCCGGCAACCCCGCTGTGCCCGAGCTCGACGCCCGCACCGTGGCCATCCCCCTGGACTCCCTGCGGCACAAGGAGATCCGGATCTGCGTGGCCGGCGGAACAGCGAAGACCCCGGTCCTGCGCGCGGCACTGCGGGCCGGGTACGTGTCCCACCTCGTCACCGACGAACGCACCGCCCGCACCCTCCTGGGCTGAGCCGACGGCGCGGTTGTGGTGGGACCCGCATGGTTCGGCGCGATCCCGGCCGGGTCGACGTGATCCCGGCGGCGCCGGCCCGAGCCCACCCGTCCCGGTCCCATGGCGCGCGGTTGCTCCGCGCACGGTCACTCCCCGTATGACGCCGCCCGGACCGGATCACTGCCGGGCGCGCGGCTCCCCCAGGATCTCCCGGGCGATGGCGTCCGCGTCCGCGATGGTCCGGGCACCCAGGTGGGCCGGTGCACCGGCCTCGGCCGCGATCGACACACCCCACTGCACCGAGGACAGTTGTAGACCGATCACGTGGATGCCCGGTTCCACCGCGTCTTTGTCCCCCACGGCGCGGTAGACGAACGAGCCGGCCGCGGCGTCGTCGTCGTGGGCACCCCGCGGACGCTCGCGCGAGACGTCCAGACCCGTGCTTGTCTCGGGGCTCGCGCCGTCGCGCGTCTCCATGAGTTTCGCGCGCACCAGGCCGCGCTCGTGCATGTGCGTGAGCAGCGGGGAGATGTTGCGGTGGACGTCGTTGCTCGGGGACATGGCCTCGATCATCCACCGTGAGCGCACGGGTGCCGCCTCGACCCACGGGGACGCGGCCACGAAGTAACCCTCGGAGCGGTCCACGACGAAGCGCGGTTCGGGGCCCAGGAACCGCACGATCCCCGCGCGGGTCAGCGCGGCGAGCTGCTGGATCCGCAGCACGGGCGGTCCGGAGGCCAGCCCCTCCACGAAGGGTTCGAACTCGCGCTGCAGCTCGTGGACCCAGGACGAGTCCGAGATGCCGATCTCCGCAAGGACGCACTTGAGCACGCTGCGCGCGGCATTGAGGGACGCGATCGCCATCTTGACGGGATCGTCCTCACCCTGCAGGGACCCGTGGACGTCCCGGTCCAGGTAGTGCACCACGGCGGCCGCGTACTCGTCGTGGCTCGCGAAGCTCACGTCCTCGAAGGGCCGAGCGAGCCGGGCCTGCTGCAGTTGCCGCCCGGGGACCACCGAGTCCGAGATCAGCGCATCGCTCTTGCGCGCCCAGTTCACGTCCGTGCGATCCGTGAGGATTTCATCCAGCCGGTCCAGGAACGCCCGGGGGTCCCCCAGGAACGCGTCCGGTGCCGTGCGCGCGAGCACCACGTAGTAGTTCCACACGGCGTCCTTGCGGATCAGGGGTCCGAGTTGCCGGTCGAAGGACAGCTCGCCGGGGCTCGAGGCCGCAACGTGGCGCACCGCGTCCACGGTGAAGAAGCGGGTCTGCAACGACGCCGCGTAGTACCCCCGGAGCCGCGGCTTCGCCCGGTACGGCGTTCCGCGACGCGAGCCCGCCACGATCTTCGGTTCCCGTCCGGAGGGATGGTACACCAACCGTTCGGGGTTGTCCAGATCGGTCGTAAAGCGACCTCCCCGCCCCTCGGTGAGCTGGGCGAGCGCGTCGCAGAAGTTCAGGCCCATGCCCCGCACGAGCACCGTCTCGCCGTGCGGTAGATCGGGCCACGCGGCGTCCGCGGGCACGGTGGGCGGCCAGTACGTCAGTCCGTGTTCGGCGGCGCCGTCCACGAGTTCCTTCTGGGACGGACGCAGGTGCGCGTCCAGGTGGCCCAGCGCGAGCACGACAGCGTCCGCGGGCAGCACCACACCGCCCGCGAGTTCCACGGAGTAGCGATGACGCCCGTCCGTCCTGACCCACGCGTCCACGGCCTCGGCGCGGTGCACCGCGAGCTCCACGGTGCGCGGCAGGTTCTCCCGCAGGGTCGCGAAGACCCACGCGAGGTAGCGCCCGTACGTGGCGCGCGGCGGGTACCCCTGCGGGGTCAGCCGCGCGAGTTGGTCGCGTTGCTCGTCCGTGAGCGGGCTCACCGGGGTGATCTCCCCGGCGACGACGCCGCGGCGCCACCGTTCGAAGCTCACCCCCCGCAGGGGCTCCAGCGCGGGGACTGCCAATGCGCCGTCGGCGGCGATCACGGTGGGGAAAAGAGAAGGGGTGTTCATGAGGAACAGCTCCGACTGGTCGGTGCGCCACACGTGCCCCGGTCCGGGAGGAAAAGGATCCACCAGGTCCACGTGGACGCGGATCCCGTAGGCCGCGGAGTGCGCCGCGAGCCGTTCCACCACGGACAGGCCTCTGGGGCCCGCTCCCACCACCACCACGCGTTGCTGAATCACCACGTCCTTCAGGATAACGAAGGGTGACCGCCCCTTCGGGCCGGGCATGAATCCGACGTGGACGTCCGGCCGGTGTCGCGCTCGAGTGCTCGACGGACCGACCAGCACACCACCCGCGGGCGTGCCGCGGGCCTGGCAGACCGCTCCCGATGCGCATGTGCACGCGCTCGTCTGTGACCGTTACCCTTACAGGGGCCCGGCCCCGGAAGGCCCGCCCGACCCCGTCCGCTCCAACGCTGGGAACCTCTCCATGTCCTCTGCCGCTCCGGCCGAACCACGCACGTTCGCCCCCCAGGGCACCACCGGGACCATTGCGGTGCTGCTCGTGGCCGCGTTCGTGGTGATCCTCAACGAGACCGTCCTGAACGTGGCGCTGCCCCACATCATGGGAGACCTGCACGTGGACGCCGCCACGGTGCAGTGGGTGACCACGTCCTTCATGCTCACGATGGCCGTGGTGATCCCCACCACCGGGTTCCTGCTACAACGCTTCAGTACCCGCGCGGTCTTCGCCCTGGCCATGGGCAGTTTCGCGGCCGGGACCCTGCTGGCCGCGCTGTCCCCGAGTTTCGGGGTGCTGATCGCCGCGCGCGTGATTCAGGCCTTCGGCTCGGCGATCATGCTCCCGCTGCTGATGACCACCATCCTCATGCTCGTCCCCCAGCAGCGTCGCGGGGTGGTGATGGGCAACGTGTCCATCGTGATCTCGGTGGCCCCCGCCCTGGGTCCCACGCTATCCGGGTTGATCCTGGCGCACTTCCCGTGGCGCACGGTGTTCTGGTTCGTACTGCCCATCGTCCTGCTGGCCCTGGTGATCGGCCTGCTGCGGTTGCGGGACGTGAGCGAACGCGGGAGCCTCACACTGGACCTGCTGTCCGTGGTGCTGTCCGTGCTGGGCTTCGGTTCCCTGGTCCAGGGCCTGTCCGTGGTGGGGGCCGCCGGTTCTCACGCCGGCGCCGAGTCCGGCTGGCTTTCCACGACCGCCGGCGGTGCCACCGTGCTCGCGCTGGGCGTGGTCCTCGTGGCCCTGTTCGTGTGGCGGCAGATCCGGTTGCAGCGCAAGGACCAACCGTTCCTGGACCTGCGCACGTTCCGGCACCGGGACTTCACGGTCTCCGTGGCGGTGCTCGCGCTCGGCATGATGGCGTTGTTCGGCGGTGTGATCGTGTTGCCCCTCTACCTGCAGACGGGCCGCGGGCTGGACACCCTGCAGACCGGCCTGATCCTGCTGCCCGGTGGGCTCATCATGGGTCTGCTGGGACCGCTCGTGGGTCGGTTGTTCGACGCGTTCGGCCCCCGTCCCCTGGCTGTTCCCGGTGCCGCACTGCTGACCCTCGCGATGTTCGGCTTCTCCCGGTTGCAGTCCGACACCCCCGTGTGGTGGATCGTGACCCTGCAGATATCCATGTCCGTGGGGCTCGCGCTGATCTTCACGCCCGCGTTCACCTCCGGGCTGAACCCGCTGCCGCCGCAGTTGTACTCGCACGGTTCCGCGACGCTGTCCACGTTGCAACAGGTGGCCGGCGGCGCGGGCACGGCGTTGCTCGTGGGCGTCCTGCAGGCCGGCACCGTGATTCATGGACAGGCCGACGGCACCACCGTGACCGATTCCATCCCCGGCGTCCACGCGGCATTCGTCACCGCCACGGTGATCGCGGCGACCGTCCTCGTGCTCACGTGCTTCATGCGCCGCTCCACCCCCACGGAACTGACCCGCGTGGGGGACGACGCCGCTCGGTAATGTTCGCGCGCGGATGCCGCAGCGCTGTCGTACCCCGCCCACGAACCGCTCGAGAACATCCGAGGCCCGAAAAGGCACGCTGCCAATCGGTGGCGTGCCCTTTCGGGCCAGGAATGCAGCGGGTGGATCACCGCGGGGCGGTCACTTGATGCGGGTGACCTTGACACCCCCGCGCGGGGTCCAGGTGTACTGCGTGCGCTCGCCCGTCTTGATGTTCTGGAACCGCTGGTAGGCGCCGGTGGACGTGCGGACCTCCGGGGAGATCGGGTACCCCGCCTTGGTCTCGTACCCCTTGCGGACCCAGACTCGGCCGATGCCCGAGCTCTCGACGATCGGTTGCGCACCCGTGCGAGCGCTCCACAGGATCTTGGTGGTCTTGCCCGAACGCGGGTCCACGAAGCTCTGGTAGTAGCCTCCCGTGGCGGTGCGCTGCTCGTTGTTGAACGGGATGCCCACCGCGCGGGCACCGCCCAGGCCCTCGTGGCGCGAGCCGATGCCCGTCCACGTGCGGACCTCGCGCACCCCGGTGCGGGAGGACCAGTAGAGCTTGGTGGTGCGCCCGTTCTTCACGAAGTGCTGCACGACGCCGCCCACGCCCGTGTCCCGCTCCCCGGTGGTCGGATTGCCGTAGACGCCCGCCCCGCCGTGGGACTTGTAGTACGTGGCGATCGCCCCGCGCGTGGTGGGCGCCACCGCGCGGGCGGCGCGCACCGCGTCCACCTTGCGGTAACCGTTCACGTTCACGCCGGTGTCCCGCAGGGTCTTGCGGATGGCCTCCACGCCGATGTTCGGGTTGCGTTCCTTCATGAGCGCGATCACCCCGGACACGTGCGGCGCCGCCATGGACGTCCCGCTCAGGTCCCCGTACGAGGGAGCGCCCAGGCTGAACGCCCCCGTGTTGACCGTGGACCAGATCGGCGCGTTGGTGTCCCCGCCCGGGGCTGCGACGTCCACCATGGGCCCCCAGTTGGAGTAGCCGGTAATCCGGTTCTGGGACGACGTCGCGGCGACCACGATCGCGCCGCCACAGTTGGCGGGGGCGGCGAGATTGGCGCTCTTGCCCGCGTTCCCGGCCGCGACCACGAGCGGGACCCCGATCTTGTGCATGCGGTTGACCGCGTTCTGCATGACGGGTGCGCACGTGGGAGCGTCCCACGCCTCGGAGAGGTTCACGACCTTGGCGGGGGTCGTGTTGCGCGGGACCCCGGGGATGGCGATGCCCGCGGACCACATCACACCGTCCGCGATGTCCGAGACGTACCCGCGGCCGTCCGCTCCCAGGACGCGGGCGTGCTGGATCCGGGCGTCCGGGGCCACCCCGGCGATACCCGTGCGGTTGTTGGTGTGGGCCGCGGCGATCCCGGCCACGTGCGAACCGTGCCACCAGTTGGGCCGCCCGGGGCTCCAGTCGCCCTCGTCCTGCGGGTTGCCGTCCCGGCCGTTGCCGTCCCGCGAGTGGTACAGGTCCGAGAGGAAGTCGTACCCGCGCACCGTGCGCTGAGTGAGGTCCGGGTGGTTAATCTGGCCCGTATCCGCGATCCCGATCACCACGCCGTTACCCGTGCCGTGCGACCACGCGGAGGGCACACCGATGTTGCGGGGACCCCACTGGTAGTTCCAGTAGCGGTCGTTCGGGGCGGACGCCGTGTGCGCCGCGAGCCCGTTGACCACGATCAGGTCCGGTTCCGCCGATTCCACGGCGGGGTCCTTCTCGAGGGTCTCGACCACCGCTTGCTGCTCCGCCTTGTCGAGCATCGTGTCGGATTCCACCACCTGCTCGGCGTTGCCCGTGGTCTTGACGATCTCCGGATCCTCGATCTCGGTGGACGTCCCCACCTCGGTCAGGACCTCTTCCTTCTGCGCCTCGGGGACGTGGTCCTTGAACTTCACGACGATCCGGTCGGTTTCCGCCAGGACCTTGCCCTGGGCGCCCGTTCCCCTTCCGAGGGATTCGACGCCGCCCACGGTCGGGGGTTTCGTCTGGGCCTGTTGTTCCGGGGTGGGCCCCTCCGGGGGTGCGGCCGCCGCGGGTGCGGCCGTGGCCAGCAACAGCGCGGAGACGGACAACGTGAGAAGTGTTCGTGCGGAGCGTCGTGGCATGATTTCCCCCTCGGGAATCAGCTCGCGGAGGCGGGATCAGCACCGGATCGAGGTGGCTGACGCCCGTGGGCGGGAGCACTGGACTGCGAATGCCACGAACTTTACCAATGTAAATATTGCGGGGGTACCCCCGATACGAACGAGGGCCCCACATGACATGCAGGGCCCTCGACATTCCGCGGAGACGGGGGGATTTGAACCCCCGGTCCGGTTTAACCCGGACCCTTCATTAGCAGTGAAGTCCATTCGGCCGCTCTGGCACGTCTCCGTGTCGTTCGTGATGCTCTGTTCCATGAGAACGAGTCCATCCCAAAACAACGGACGTCAGCTTATCGGCACGGTGCGCGAGCGGTCAAAGCGGCGGGCGCGTCGTTCCCGCCTGGATGCAGCGGCAGCACACCCCGGCGTGGTAGTCATAGTGCGGGGCGTTGTGCTCCGTCCGCTTCCGCCCGAAAGGTCTTCGTCCCGTGCGATCACTCGTCGTCACCGCGTGGTTCCCCGACGCGGAAACCCCCAGCCGCACCCCCTTCATCGTGGAGCACTGCTGGGCGCTGCAGGACGCGGGCCACGACGTCGCAGTGGTGCACGTGAACATCGGTCGACGCACGCGCACCACGGAGCAAGAGGTCTACCAGCGCATCCCTGTCACCCGCGTGTGGCTCGACGTGACGGATCCGCGCTCCTACGCGCACGTGACCCGCGTTCTCTCCGCCGGGCTGCACGGCGCGGACGTGCTGCACACGATGGCGTTCTCCGCGGTCCTGCTGAGCGCACCGGCCTGGGCCGTGCGACGGCTGCCCTGGGTACACACCGAGCACTGGAACGGAGTGGTCAATCCCGCGAGTGTGAATCCGCTGTGGCAGCGGTTGGCGTGGCTGCGACATGCCTTGCGACTGCCTCACGCGGTCACGGGCGTGACCGCCGAGCTGTGCACCGAGATGGCGCGCTTCTCCCGCCCCGGGGCGACCCACGTGGTGCCGTGCGTCGTGGAGAACCCTCACCCGGCCGCCGAGTTCCCGGCGAGCCCGCCCCTGCGACTGGTGGGCGTGGGGGCACTCATCGATCGCAAACGCCCTGTCCTGGCGTTGGAGACCGTCGCGGAACTGGTGCGCCGCGGAGTGGACGTGCACTACACCCTGGTGGGCAAGGGCCCCCTCATGGAGTCCCTCCCGCAGACCGCCCGTGAGCTGGGCATCGAGGACCGGGTCGAGCTGACCGGGGCGGTCCCCCCGGCGGAGATCGCCCAGCGGCTCTCCGACGCGCACATTTTCTTCCTGCCGAGCGCCCAGGAGAACTTCTTCACCGCCGTCGCCGAGGCCATCGCGGCCGGTCGGCCCGCCGCGGTCCCCCTGAGCGGCGGGTTCGACGAATACTGCACCCCCGAGAACTCGGTACTCACCCACAGCTGGGACGTCCCCGTGCTCGCGGACGCGATCGAGACCGCGCGGGACCGCTTCCGTGAGGCCGATCCGGCCGCCATCGCCGCCACCGTGCGCTCCCGGTTCTCCCGCGCGGAGATCGGTGCGCAGTTCTCCCGCCTCTACCGTGCCGTGACGCGGGATGCGTCCGGTCGACACGCGAGTCGATAAACTCCGGGATGTGACATCCTCCCCCACCTCAGGCTCCCCCTCTCGGCGGTGGCGGGGAATCCTCTTCCCCCCGCCGAATCACGAGAACCGGGACAACCCCATCGGTTCGTCGTTCGCGTTAACCGTGATCGCCGTGTTCGTGCAGGGACTCTCCCGTTTCGGGTACAGCCTGCTGGTGGGCAACATCCTGGGCAGTGAGATCCTGGGGCGGGTCAACCTGGCCATCTCCCTGGCCCTGTTCCTGGTCCTGCTGTGGCCGCAGGCCTCGGGCAACGCGGCGGCCAAGTTCATTGCCATGGCACGCGGTCAGCAACACCGCGAGGAGCAGTTGTCCGTGGCGGTCTACGCGTCACGCACCGCGGCCCTGGCCTCGGCGGTGCTGGCCGTGGTGGCGGTCGTGGTGGCCACGTACTTCCTGCACCTGCCCCCAAGCTACGCGCTGTCCGCGGGCCTGCTGGTGATCGCGCTGTCCGCCTACAACTTCGTACGCGGTGTGCGCACCGGCAACAACCAGTTCGTGACCACGGCCGTGTGGGACTGCATCAGCTCGGGGATCACCCTGACCCTCCTGCTCGTGGTGCTGCTGGGTGGTTTCACACCGCTGCTGCTGGTGCCGCTGAGCCTGGGCTACCTGATCTACGCGATCCCGGGCTGGCCGCACCGTTCCGGCGGCCCGCTGCCCACATCCCTCAAACGGCAGATCAACTCGTTCACGGCGTGGGCGTCCATCAACATCCTCACCGCTTCGGGTCTGCTGCAACTGTCCATGATGCTCGGCAAGCACTACGACACCCCCGCCGCGGTGGGTCAGTACTCCGCCGCGGTGAGCATCGCGACGCCGGCCAGCATGCTCTCCTCCTCCATGCTCGTGGCCCTCGCGCCGGCCGTGGCCCGCATGTTCACCGCCGGGGACATGACCGGCATGAAACAGCAGCTCGATTCCATCCTGCGGGTCATGGTGCTCATGTTCCTACCCGTGTTCGGCGTGGGCATCCTCTGGGCGCCATACGTGATTCACGGGCTCTACAACGCCCGCGCCGAGGAGTTCACCGGGGCCGTCCCCTTGCTCATCGTCCTGTTCTTCGCGGTCTCCGCCACGAGCTTCAACGCCTCCAACTCGCGGCTCAACGGCGGGGAGAACTGGGGGGTCCGCGCGCTCGCGGCGTGCAACGCGCTCGGGCTGATCCTGGGCGTCGCCACCGTCCTGTGGTGGGGTCCGCGGCTCGGTGTCATGGCCGCGGCCATGGGGTACCTGGTTGGCTGCCTCATCAGTGCGGTGGGGCCGCTGATCATTGTGTGGGTCCACGACCGCATGAAATGGTTCGGTCTCATGTTCCGGGTGGTGTTGGGGTACGTGCTGATCCTGGCCGGGCTGTGGCTCGTGTTCACGCACCAGGGCGTGCTCGTGACCGTCCTGGCGACCGTGGCTTTCCTGGCGCTGTGGTGTGCGATCTCATGGCGTGATCTCGCACCGCATGTGGCCATGGTCATGCGCAGGTTCCGTCGCGGCTGACCCATCACGACGGCGGTCGGTTCAGTTCCGCGACCCCGCGGCGAGCGCCCAGCGGTAACGCAGCATCTGGACGGCGCTCGCGGCGATCACCCGTAGGGGTGCCTGCCGGCCCAGCACCCGGGTCCAGCGCTCGGTGAGCAGCGCCCCCGGCGTGGTGTAACGACGTCGCTCGGCCAGGGCCGCGAGCAACTCCCGCTCCCCCGCGCCCGGGGACAACAACCGCGCGACCCGCAGGTCCGCGCGCGAGAGCTGGTCCGTCACGTGCGGCGCGTACTGCGTCAGTTCGCCGAACACGGCGTTCGCCGACCGCGCGTAGTGGGCGTCCCAGGTCCCCGAGCGCACGGCGTGTTCCAGAGCGGGGAAGAAGTTCACGCGGATGTACTTGAGGATGTAGGACCGCTTCAGCTCGTCCGGGACCCCTGCGAACCAGGGTTCGCGACCGAGATCCAGGGCGGCTGCCACGGTTTCTCGGATCGGGAGGAGCTGGCGCGAGACCCGGTCCGTACCATCCGCATGCATCAGCACCCCGGGGAGACCGGGCGCGAGATCGATCCGGTGTGCCCCCGCATAAAGGGCCATGACGAAGGACTGGTCCTCACCCGTTCTCGCAGACTCATCAAAGCGAGCCCCCGTGCGCCTGACCGCGGACATACGGATCAGTCCGAATGCCGTGCTGCGGTACCCCAGGCGGTCCTTCACGGGATCCAGATCCGAACGGCGCAACGGCCTGACGATGGGGGTGATGTCCACCCTCGGGTTCTCGTGGTGCTGGAAGGGCATGACCAGGTCGCTACCGCGCCGCTCGGCGATCCCGAGCCACCGGGTCACCGCGCCGGGATCCAGGGTGTCGTCGCTGTCCAGGAAACTGATGTAGCGCGCGCTGGTCCGCCGCAGCGCCTCGTTGCGCGGCACGGCCGCGGTACTCCCCCGGTCCTCGGACTCGATGACGTCCACCACGGCGCGTTGCTCGACGCTCAACATGGAATGCACTTGCTCGGCGGTGAGGTGATGCGCGACCGCCGTCACCCGGCACTGACCGAGGGCCGCACCGGGGGCCGCACGCAATGCCGAAGACACGGCCCGCTGCAAAGGCCGCGAGGTGGAGTGGACCGGGATCACGATGTCCACGAGCGGCGGTTGCGGGTGTTCGACCATGTCGCAAGGATAATTTACACACGTTTCCCGTCGCCTGGGTGTCCCCTTAAGAGTGCCCGATCCATCCCGCGGCGGCCCGATTCACCCCTGGGCGGCGAGTACGAACGGTAGCACCGCGTCCGCCCCGGCGAGGCGCAACTGCCGGGCCGCGACCGTGAGGCTCCACCGGCTGTCCACGAGGTCGTCCACGAGCAGCACGCTCGCCCGCGGCGCCCGCGCCAACTGTTCCGCGAGGGGCTCCGGGACCAGGAACCGGTCCCACACCTCGGCGAGCCGGTAGGCGCTGTTGCCGCCGTGGGAGCCGCGGGGGACGTCCGGGTTCAGTTCGAGCGAGCCCCAGAACGGCAGGTGCCCCGCGGAGGCGAGCCCGCGGGCCAGCGAGTCCACGAGCTGTGGGCGGGACAGTGACGGCATGGCCACGACCGCGGTGGGCCGTTCCTGCCAGTCCCACTGCGCCAGGACGGTGATGCTCGCGCGTCCCAGGTCCGCCGTGACCACCGAATCCACGGGATCGCCGTGCTCGTCCGAGCGGAAGATTTCCCGCAACCGCTGCCCCCACCCGAGATCGGTGAGCCGGGCCAGGGCGCGGCCGCGTTCGGCGCGTTCCGTTTCCGGGATCTTCCCCTTGGCCTGCAACCCCAATCGATCCATGCCGGTGGGCCACTGCGCGCGGGGTTCCACGGGGACACCGGCCCGGTGCAGGGCGGCGTCCGCTGCGGCGGAGGCGTCGGAATGCACGGTGGTGGGGTACCACGGCCCGGCGCACACGTCGCACCGACCGCACGGCTCCGCGGTGGCGTCGTCGAGCTGACGGGTGAGGAAGCGCATGCGGCACTCGCTCGTGAACTGGTAATCCATCATGGCCTGCTGTTCCGCGATCCTGGCCTTGCGCACCCGCTCGTAACGCGGGGCGTCGTAGGTCCAGGGCCGGCCCGTGCTCTGCCAGCCGCCGGAGACCCGTTCCACCGCGCCGTCCACCGCGAGTACCTTGAGCAACAGCTCGAGCGGGGTGCGTTTGATGTTGACCCGCGGCTCGAGAGCCGCGACCGACAACGGGCCGCCGTTCTCCGCGAGCGCGGTGAGCACCGCGGTGGCCTTCTCCTCGGTGGGCATGGACGCGGTGGCGAAGTACTCCCAGATCTCCCGGTCCTCGCCGCCCGGTAGCAGCAGGACGTCCGCGGTGTCGGTCGCGCGCCCCGCGCGCCCCACCTGCTGGTAGTACGCCACCGGGGACGACGGCGCTCCCAGGTGCACCACGAAACCCAGGTCCGGTTTGTCGAAGCCCATGCCCAGCGCGGACGTGGCCACAAGGGCCTTGACCCGGTTCTCCTTCAGGGCGACCTCGAGTTCCTCGCGTTCCGCCGCGTCCGTGCGACCGGTGTAGGCCGCCACGGGATGGCCCGCCTCCGTCAGCGCTCGGGCAGTGTCCTCCGCCGCCCCGATGGTCAACGCGTAGATGATCCCGCTGCCCGGAAGCTGGTCCAGGTGTTCGAGCAACCAGGCGAGCCGTGTGGCGGTGGAGGGCAGTCGCAGCACGCCGAGCCGCAGGGACGCGCGGGACAGCGGACCGCGCAGGGTGAACACCTCACCGCGGTACCCGGAGCCCACCCCGAGCTGCTCCCGGACGTCCTCGATCACGCGTTCGTTGGCGGTGGCCGTGGTGGCCAGTACGGCCACCGAGTCCGAGAGGTCCGCGAGCAGGTCCTTGATTCGCCGGTAGTCCGGGCGGAAGTCGTGACCCCAGTCCGAGATGCAGTGGGCCTCGTCCACGACGAGCAGTCCGAGCCGGGAGACGAGCTGTGGGAGTTGCTCGTCCCGGAAACGGGGATTGTTGAGGCGTTCCGGGGACACCAACAGGACGTCGATCTCACCGCGATCCAGTGCCGCGGAGATCTCCGCCCACTCGGTGGGGTTGGCGGACGAGATGGCCGCGGCGCGCACACCCGCGCGCTGGGCCGCCGCGACCTGGTCCCGCATGAGTGCGAGCAGCGGGGAGATGATCAGCGTGGGGCCGTAGCCCTGGGCCCGCATCAACAGCGCGGACAGGAAGTACACCGCCGATTTCCCCCACCCGGTGCGCTGCACCACGAGTGCCCGCCGGTGCTCCTGGACGAGTGCGGAGATGGCCTCGAACTGACCGGGGTGGAAATCGGCGTGCGGGTTCCCCGTGAGCTCACGGAGGTGGTGCAGGGCTCGGTCCCGGAGGGGTGCGGTGTTCGCGGGCGCGGTCATGACTCGAGTGTCCCAGCAGGTTCGGACACGCAGAAGCGACCGGAGCGCCTACCACGGCGCGAGGTGCGGCCCTCTGCATCAGGCCCCGTGACGCGCCGGGTCGGGCGTACGACCCCTTAACGCGTTGCGTCCGCTGCGCCAGGACTCATTCCCCCGAAGGAGTCCATGCGGCGCAGCGGACGCATATGCCGGAGAACCGGCGCGGATCAGGTCCGCTCGAAGCACATGCCCCCCGGCATGAACCTCGTACCGTCGCGTCACGGGTGACCCGAACACACCACGCCCCCCAGCGTGGAACGCGTACGAATCCGTCATCGACGTGCGGCCCGTATTCCCCCCGGTCATGACCGCACATCACTGAATGTCCCGTGTTGCGACATGAATATGCTGACACGCCCGCACCAGGATTTCCAGCGGTCACCGCGTCGGGCAAGACCCATCGCAGTTTTGTGGACAAATCAACTCAAGCGCATGTTCTCCCATGTCGGAGGCCGATTCCCCGCTTCCATTGCGCGCAATCGACCGGACGGCGGCGCTGATTCGTAGCGCAAAATGGGGACAGCTCGGACGCCCCAAATGCCCGTCATGGGGACCCGTGTCAGCGGTCGTCGTCCTTCTCGACCCGCTCGGCGTTCCGCTGACCGTGCGTCAACCGCTCGATGTCCGCGTGGCTGTCGAAGTTCGACCCGAGAGCACCGGCGATCGTGCCGAGCGAGGCAGAGAGCCACGCGATGTCCACGTAGTTGCTCAGCGAGGGAGAGACTCCGATCACGGATTGCATGTATCCGACTTCGATCACCACCAGAGCGGCCACGAGGATCCCCGCCATGAGCACGGTGTAGAACGTGAGAACCGTCACGAGCAGCGTGGCGATCGTGGAGGCGTTGTACATCGCGGCCTCCACGCGACTGCCGAGCCGCCGGGGCGGGTCCCACAGGCGGTTGCTGAACATCAGCCACCCCACCATGGCCCCAACCGCCAGGAGCGAGATCAGGGCGAGCCGCCACGGGGGCAACGCCAGGGACATCTGCCAGATGGAGGAGTAGAACACGCCGAACGCGCCGGTGGCCGAGGCCGCCGCCCACATGCGCTTGAGCTTGGTGACGTCCTGGAACGGCTGGTTGGTGCGCACCATGCCCAGGACCAGGCGGATGCGACCTGGCCACCACCACGGCGACGCAATGAACACGGAACGCCCGGTGTCCACGTCCTGCTCGTGGACCACTCCGAAGCGCACACGCCGGTCCTGGACGTCCGGGAGGTCCTGATGGGCCAGGGTGTCCAGGCAGTCGAAGATGGCGCGTTCCAGTTTGGTCGTGAGCCCCCGCCACCCCAGCGCGGGCAGCGAGATGATCACGAGCCCGTCCTCGAAGTGCAGCTCCGCCATCTTGGGCAGCTTGCCCGCCCGCCGGGGGATCTCCGTGATCACGACCTGGAAATCGGCCTCACCCTCGCGGGACCACGCGCGCACGGCGTCCACGTCCAGGCTGTTGTCGGGGCGCAGGGGGATGGTCCTGTCCCGGCGCACGAGCTGGTAGTCCCCGGAGCCGTCCCCGCCGTGGCGGTGCTGCAATCGGCTGAAGATCGCGGAGCACAGCCCGGGATCGGTGAAGACGTCTACGCGATAGGCCGGGTCCATGCGCCCCATGATCCCAGCCCGCCGGCTCGCCCCACAATCGACAGTGGGCTTACCGTTGCGTGACGCCCCCGTCCGCGCGGATCCCGGGCACACTGGTGCCATGGACATGACCGTGACCCGCACCGGCCCCGCTCGCCCGGCGGACGTGTGGCAGCACTACGACCGCCTCGATCTGTGGACCGTGTGGGCTCCCCACCTCACGAACGTCCGCGCCGATTCCACCACCCTGGCCCCCGGCACCTCGGGCGTGGTCACGGCCCTGGGCGTGGTGCCCGCGGCGTTCCGTGTGATGAGCGTCCGCGCCAACCTGCATTCGTGGTCCTGGCGCGTGCGCGTGGGTCCCGTGACGCTGGAGCTCACGCACGATGTCGCTCCCACCCCGAGCGGCGGTTCCCGCGCGGACGTCAGGATCCAGGGCCCCGCCCCCGTCCTGCTGGCCTACCGCCCGCTCATGGGCTGGGCGCTCGCGCGCCTCGTACGGGTCGGCCCGGCGCACTGAGCGCGACTCGGCCAGAGGCGCTGCACGCGGGCAGGTCCGGGGCGCCGAAGGCCGCTCGCCCCGGGCCCCGAATGCGAGCGGACACGGAAATGCCCCGCGCGATCGTGATCGCCACGGGGCACATGGTCTCCGGTTCCGGGAGGTGGTGCGCCCTGTGGGGCTCGAACCCACGACCCATGGATTAAAAGTCCACTGCTCTACCAACTGAGCTAAAGGCGCGTGCCCAGCCGCGAGTTCCCGCCACCGAGCACGGCTACTCTACCGCAGCGCGGTCGCATTTCCAGTTCGGGAAGCGGCCTCCCGCGCGGCACCGACGGCAACCACGGGCGGACCCAGCGGGCCGCACCGCGCG
Organism: Kocuria sp. UBA1838; assembly: GCF_002338785.1. NCBI lineage: Bacteria > Bacillati > Actinomycetota > Actinomycetes > Micrococcales > Micrococcaceae > Kocuria > Kocuria sp. UBA1838. The sequence continues at coordinate 36,501 of NZ_DDIY01000008.1, forward strand.
GCGCGACGAGCCACCGCGGCGCGGGCGAGCGCGCGGCGTCGTCGTCGACCGGGCCCGTCCGCAATATGGGACCCTGGGAGGAGACGACACCCGGGGCGTGCGCAGCCCGCCGCGGGGTTCCCGCCGAGCCTTCGAGGAATGACCCATGAGCACCGTCGCGATGTCCAAGCTGGGCCCCTCCCCCGTCACCGAGTACCTGCGCCGCGTGGTGGAGGACCTGCGCCCGCTGACGGACGGCACGGTGAACAATTCCGTCCCGGAGCTCGCGGCCGCGGACGAGAACATCGTGGGGATCGCCGTGGCCACCGTGGACGGCGCGCTCTACCAGGCCGGGGACACCAAGCTCGAATTCTGCATCCAGTCCATCTCCAAGGCCTTCACGTATGCCCAGGCGCTCACGGACCGCGGCCCGGAGGGTGTGTTCGAGAAGATCGACGTGGAACCGAGCGGTGACGCCTTCAACGAGATCTCACTGCAGCCGGAGACGGGACGCCCCGCGAACCCCATGATCAACGCGGGCGCGATCGCGGCGACGTCCCTCGTGCGCAACACGTCCCACGGCACGCGCATGGAACGGATCCTGCGGTTGCATTCCCGATGCGCGGGCCGGCAGCTGCGGATCAACAAGAACATCCAGTCGCAGGAGCACAAGGCCGGGGACCGCAACCGCGCGCTGGGCTGGCTGCTCGCGTCCCGGGGGATCATCGAGGGGGATCCCACCGGCGCGCTCGAGGACTACTTCGGCCAGTGCTCGATCATGCTCAACTGCGTGGACCTGGCCCGCATGGGTGCCACGCTCGCGGCCGGCGGGCGCAACCCCGTGACCGGCGAGCGCGTCCTGGACCCCGAGGTCGTCTCGGACGTGCTGTCCGTGATGAGCACGTGCGGGATGTACGACGACGCCGGGCGCTGGGCCATCCGCGTGGGCCTGCCCGCCAAGTCCGGGGTCAGCGGCGGCGTGATGACCGTGCTCCCGGGGCAGCTCGCAGTCGCGGTGTTCTCCCCGCCCCTGGACCGCCACGGCAACTCCGTGCGCGGCGTGGCCGCATGCGAACGGCTCACCAAGGACCTGGACCTGCACTTCGCCCGCACGGAACGCAACGGGCACTCCACGGTGCGCTCCGAGTACACCCTGGCGGAAGCACCGTCGTTGGTGCGGCGCAACGAGGCCGCCACCGAGGTGCTCGACGCGCACGGCGAGGACGCTCGGATCATCGAGCTGCAGGGCGATCTGCGCTTCGCCGGGGCCGAGACCGCGGTGCGCACGGTGCGCGACGCCGCCCGCAGGTCCAGTTACGTGCTCGTGGACATCCGGCAGGTGGACGATATGGCCCGCTTCGTCCTGCCCATGCTCAGCCGCACCGCCGAACAGATCGAGAAGACGGGCCACCACATGGTGCTCGTCGCGGAGAAGAGCGGTGAGAACACGCGGAACCTCGAACACCCGCTCACGGTCTTCGCCACGCGCGCCGAGGCCCTCACGTGGGCCGAGGACCAGATCCTGGAGCGCTTCGGCGGCCCCGAGTGCACCCCGGACAAGGTGCACTCCACCCGTTCCGAACTGCTGAGCACGCTCGGCGAGGAGGACGTGGAGCGCATCCGCTCACGCACCGAGTCCGTGGATTGGAAGGCCGGGACCACGGTGTTGCGCACGGGCCAGAAGTTCAACGGCGTGTACATGGTCACGTCCGGCAACGTGGAGGTCTCCCGGCGCTCACCGCAGGGTGACCGCGTGGAACTGGAGGTGATCGGCCCGGGGATGAGCTTCGGTGAGATCGCCCTGGGTACCAATATGCGCCACCTGGTGAGCTTCACCGCGCTCACGGACGTCTCCGCGCGCAGGCTCTCCCCGGAGGCGATCCAGGAGATCGAGGAGGAGGACCCCCGGCTGGCCCTGCGGTGGTGGCGCGCGGTGTCCCAGCAGGCCCTGCTGCGCATCGAGGAACGCTGGCGTCAGCAGGCCGGGGAGACGCACACGGTCGACTGATCCGCCGAGCCCCGTGAAAGGTGCGCGGCGTACACTCGGGCGCATGTCCGAACGCCGCACGCATCATTCGCCCGTGAAGTTCTCCCCCGAGAAGTTCGACGCCCACGAGGGCGGCACGGACCCCGCCCGAGTGTCGGAGGCGGCCCACCTGGCCGCGCAGGCGCTCGTGTCGCGGGGCCGGGAATCCGCGGATCCGGTGGTCCACGATCGCCTCGTTCGGCTCACGGACGAGCAGGGTCTCGAGGGGATCGCAGAGATGTGGGCGCAGGCCCCCGCGGTGTCCCTCCCGGGTGCGCTGTGGCGGCTCTACGCGCTGCGCGCCGCCGCCCGCAAGGACCCCTACCGCATGGGCCGCTGGTTCGCCGCGGGCAAGCAGACCGCGCAGGTGTCCAACGTGGTCGCGGGCGTCGCGGACCCGCCCGGCGCGGAGGAGATCTGCGAGGTCGCGGACGCCATCCTCTCCGGCGCGTTCGACGGCGAGTTCGACGTCGCTCTCGAACGCTCCGCCGCGTTCTGCCGCGTGATCGCCACGGGCCAGGAACGCACGCTGGACATCTCTAGCCTCGGCGTGCGCGATCCGTGGCGCCGCATCCCCCGCCTGATCCGCACCGCGGAGGAACTCGAGTCCGCGGCCGCCGCGTGGCGCAGGGGTGCGCTCGAGTAAGGGACTGCCCCCGCGGGGCGTCCTCGTCCGGACGGGCCGCTTTGCGGCGCCCCCGGGGCCGAGGATTATAATGGAGGCAGGTGTCGGGCCGTGGCAGCCCCGGGCTCCATCATTTAGCCGCTACGAGCGGCCTTCCGCCGAGAGGCGCTCCCGGTCCGGCACCGCCCCCCTCAACAAGATCCACATGTCTCCCCGGTTAACTTTCGTTCGGTACAGTGACGGCCGAAAAGTGAACGGTTCGACGGGAGGACGAACGGATGGTCTTTCGGATCTTCCCGGAGGACGAGCGGGTAACCGAGCTCCTGGTCCAGATGTCCCAGTGCGTGGGCACCGCGGTGGATCAGCTCGCCGAACACATCGGGCAGATCGACAAGACCTGGCAGCGCCCCATCACGGACCTCCTGGACACCGAGGACCGCTGCACCAACCTTTACTTCTCCCTGATGACCACCACGCGCTCCTCGTACGTGGTGCCCATCCCGCGTCAGGACGTCTACATCCTGGGGCAGTGGCTGTTGCGAGCCGTCCAGTGCCTCGTGGCGAGTGCCGAGACCCACCAGCTGTACAAGCTGGAGCGGCCCACCTCGCACGCGACCGAGCAGCTCGCGGTGATCCAGCACATGTCGCTCATGACCACCAAGGCCATGGGCCGGCTGACCAGCTTGAACGAGCTGGACGACTACTGGTTCGAGATGATCCGTCTCACACGCCAGGCCGAACGGACCCACCGGGTGTACCGCGCGAGCTTGCTGGAGCAGTTCAAGACGGCCCAGGCCATCCGCCGCATGGACGCCGCCCGCCAGCTCTTCGATGCCGCACGCGCCCTGGGCCAGGTCTCCGCAGAGGTGGGCCGGATCCTCGTGGCAGAGTCCTGACGCGCCGTGACAGAGTTACTGGCCGTCGTAGGCATCCTCCTGACCCTGGTCTTAACGGTCGTCAACGGTTTCCACGACGCCTCCAACGCCGTGGCCCTGCCCGTACGGTTCAACGCCCTGACACCCCGTGTGGCCCTGTGGACCGGAGCGGTGTTCAACCTCATGGGCGCCCTCCTGGTGGGGCTGGTCCTGGACCGGTTGATCTCGTTCGAGATCCCCATCCCCCTCAACGACGCGGGCGTGGTGGCCCTGTTGTGCGCCCTGCTTACGGCCATCGGGTGGGACCTCCTCACGTGGTGGTGGCGCATGCCCACGTCCTCCACCGCCGCGATCGGCGGCGCCGTGGTGGGTGCTCTGCTCGGAGCACGCGCCGCGGGGCTCTACGACGAGCACCTGGCCATGGGCTCCTACTTCTCCTGGAACGTGCTGCTCCCCCTGCTGATCTCCCCCGTGATCGCGTTCGGGCTCGCGTTCCTGCTGGTCGTGCCCATCGTGTACCTGGTACGCCACGAGACCCCGGGACGCGTGAACTTCCGGGCCGGGGTCGTGCAGGCCACGGGTGCCGCGGCCATTCACTTCGGACACGGGATCCAGCACGCCCGGCGCACGCTGTGGATCCTCTTGGTCCTCCTGCTGATCGTGAACCCCAACCTCTCCCGGGACAGCATCCCCGTGTGGCTCACGGTGCTCGTGGGGGCGTGTCTCGCGTTCGGTACCCTGCTGGGCGGCTGGCGGATCTCCTACACCCTCTCCGCACGCATCGTGACGCTGGATCCCCTGCGCGGAGCGGCGGCGCAAACGGTGTCCGGCGCCCTGCTGTTCGTGGGGGGGTTCCTCTCCCCCATTCCGCTCTCTACGTCCCAGACCACCACCGCGGCGATCCTGGGCGCGGGTTCCGCCCAGAAGTTCCGCACCGTGTATCACGCCACCGTGCTGCGGGTCATCGCCTCGTGGGTCGCCACGGTCCCCGTGTGCGGCCTGGTCTCCGCCATCCTGTTCCTGGCGGCCTCCCCGCTGATCCAGGTCCCCGCGGCCTGATCCGTACCCGCGGTTCGCTCGGGGCACGCGTCACGATCGGGGGCACGCGGAGGCTGACGACGTCGCACGGTGCGGATCGCTGCGCGCTCCCGGTGCGTGCGTCGTCGTACCCCCGGGTCCCGCCGGAGCGCCGTCGTGCCCCCGGGCGTGCACGCGAACGGTGCCCTCCGAGACGGAGGGCACCGTTCGCGTGCGCGAGGACGCGGATCAGCCGAAGCGGCCGGACACGTAGTCCTCGGTGTCCTTCTTCTGCGGGTTGTTGAAGATGTCCGTGGTGGGCGCGTACTCAATCAGACGGCCGGGCTTGCCCGTGCCCTCGATGTTGAAGAACGCGGTCTTGTCCGACACACGGGACGCCTGCTGCATGTTGTGGGTCACGATCACCACGGTGTAATCGGTCTTGATCTCGTTGATCAGGTCCTCGATCGCGAGCGTGGAGATGGGGTCCAGCGCGGAGCACGGCTCGTCCATGAGGATCACGTCCGGCTTGACCGCGATTGCGCGGGCGATGCACAGCCGCTGCTGCTGACCACCGGAAAGACCGGAACCGGGCTTGTCCAAACGGTCCTTGACCTCGTTCCAGAGGTTCGCGCCGCGCAGCGAGCTCTCCACGAGCTCGTCCGCGTCCTTGCTCGAGATGCGCTTGTTGTTGAGCTTCACGCCCGCGAGCACGTTGTCGCGGATGGACATCGTGGGGAACGGGTTGGGGCGCTGGAACACCATTCCCACCATGGAGCGCACGGTCACGGGGTCCACGCCCTTGCCGTAGAGATCGTCCCCGTCCAGCAGCACCTTGCCCTGGGCGTAAGCACCCGGGATCACCTCGTGCATGCGGTTGAGGGTGCGCAGGAACGTGGACTTGCCGCAACCGGAGGGACCGATGAACGCGGTGACCGAGCGGGGTTCGATGTTCATGCTGACGTCCTGGACCGCCAGGAAATCGCCGTAGTAGACGTTGAGGTTTTCGACGTCGATTCGTTTCGACATGGGTGTGTTTCCTTAGATCGAATGGTCGGCCAGCACTCAGCGGCCGGCGGTCTTGGGAGCGAAGGCCCTGGCGATCAAGCGTGCCACGAGGTTGAGCAGCATCACGATCACGATCAGGATCAGCGCCGCGGCCCAGGCCCGCTGCAGGGACGGATCGGGGTTCGTGGGCGAGGTGGGCGTCATGATCTGGTAGTAGATGAACGTGGGCAGCGTGGTCATCCAGCCGGAGAACGAGTTCCAGTTGATGGCCGTGGCGAAGCCCGCGGTCACGAGCAGCGGCGCCGTCTCACCGATCACACGGGCGATCGCGAGGGTCACACCCGAGGCGATACCCGAGATGGCCGTGGGGATGACCACCTTGAGGATGGTCCGCCACTTGCGCACACCCAGCGCGTAGGACGCCTCGCGCAGTTCGTTGGGCACGATCCGCAGCATCTCCTCGGTGTTCTTGACCACCGTGGGGATCATCAGCACGGTCAGCGCGACCGCCGCCACGAACCCGGTACGGGTCGAGGGGCCGAAGATCATGCCGAACAGAGCGGCCGCGAACAGACCAGCCACGATGGACGGGATACCGGTCATGACGTCCACGAAGAACGTGATGGCCTTGCCGAGCCAGCCGCCCCGGGAGTACTCCACGAGGTAGATCGCGGTGAGCAACCCCACGGGCACGGACATAAGCGTGGCCCAGAACGTGATGGACACCGTACCGATGATCGCGTGGTAGGCGCCGCCCATCACCTGACTGGGCGCATCGGCCTGGTTGTCGTGGAAGCCCGTGACCCCGTTCATGGAGGTAAACAACATGTTGGAGGTCAGACCGGGGATGCCGTTGGCGAGCACCGTCCAGATCACGGAGATCAGCGGGATCACCGCGAGGATGAAGGCGGCATAGACCAGGAAGGTCATGAGCGAATCGGCCCCGGCGCGGGAACCCTCGATCATGCCCACGGCCAGCGGGCCGACCACCAGGAAGATCACGGTGGCGAACAGGGCCCACAGCGCGATGCTGAACCCCACCAGAGCGGCAAGCGCGGCCCCCGCCACGATCGCGGCCACGCCGATGACGGGGACGAGCCACTTGGGGCGCTGACCGCGGGTGAGCCTTGACTGGCGGACGGGTGAGGTTCCGGGTTGGGTGGACGTGGTCATCAGTTGGCCCCCGAGAATTCCTTGTAGCGAGCGATGATGGCGCGGGCGATCATGTTGACCACGAGGGTGATCAGGAACAGCACGAGACCGGCCGCGATCAGTTCGGACAACCGCAGGCCGTAGGCCTCGGGGAAGTTCAGCGCGATCTCCGCGGCGATCGTCTGGTTACCGGACTTGATCAGGGACGCGATCATGGGCCCGGAGGACAGCACCAGGGCCACCGCCATGGTCTCGCCGAGCGCGCGGCCCAGGGCCAGCATGATCGAGGAGATGATCCCGGGGCGCGCGAACGGCAGCACGGCCATCCGGATCATCTCCCACCGCGTGGCCCCCAGTGCCAGCGCGGCCTCCTCGTGGAGCTTGGGCGTCTGCGTGAAGATCTCGCGGGACATGGACGTGATGATCGGCAGGATCATGATGGCCAGCACGATGCCTGCGGTGAGCATGGTCTTACCCGTCTGGGACGCGGGCCCGTCGAAGATGGGGATGAAGCCCAGGTGCTCGGTGAGCCAGTTGTACAGCGGTACGAGCGCCGGCGCGAGCACCGTGGCACCCCACGCGCCGTAGATCACGGAGGGAATGGCCGCGAGCAGGTCGATCACGTAGCCCACCGGCTTGGAGATCTTGGCCGGTGCGTAGTGGGAGATGTAGAGCGCCACCAGGATGCCCACGGGTGTGGCGATCAGCAGGGCGATCACCGCGGCGATGAGCGTGCCCACGATGAGCGGCCAAATGTAGTGGAAGAAGCCCTGCCCACCGGTGATCTCCTCGGCGGGGGCGGCGAACGTGGGCAGCGCCTGCAGCAACAGGAATAGCGCGACGGCCGCGAGCACCGCGAAGATCAGGATGCCGGCGGCCAGGCTGAGTCCGGAGAAGACGGAGTCACCGGCACGTCCGGCCGAGGACTGCCGGGTCCCCGGTTTCTGGGCGCTGATGGTGGTGGACATGAACCAGTCCCTTCGATCAAGGTGTGGAACGAGCTGAGCGGTGAATTCGGACAGCGTAGGACGTGGCGGTCCGAGATGGCCGCGTGCGTGGCCGCGGCGCCGACGCGCGATGACACGCCGGCGCCGCACTCACACGTCGTCGGGGCGGATCAGCCCTTCGCGGTGATGGAGTCCACGGCCGCCTTGGCCTGGTCGCGCAGGGTCTGGCTCAGCGGGGCGGAACCGGCAGAGTCCGCAGCGGCCTTCTGCCCGTCCTCGGAGATCACGTAGTTCTCGAAGGCCTTGACCAGGTCCGCGGTCTCCTGGGAGTCGTACTGGGAGCACACGATGTGGTAGGAGATCAGCACGAGCGGGTACGCACCGGATTCCTTGGTGTCGCGCCCGATGTTGATCGCGAGGTCGTGCTCGCCGCGGCCCTCGGCCTGGGCGGAGACCTCGACGGCCTTGGCGGCGGCCTCGGGCGAGTGGGTCACGTACTGGTCGCCCACCTTGATCGCGGCGGTGCCGAGATCGCCCACGGCGGAGGAGTCCGCGTAGGTCACGGCGCCCTCGGTGCCGGAGGTCGTGGAGACCACGCCGGAGGTGCCCTTGTTGTTCTCCGCCGCGTACTCGGAGGGCCATGCCTGTGCCGGGTCCTTGGTCCACTCCTGCGGAGCGGCCTTGTGCAGGTAGTCGGTGAAGTTCTCGGTGGTCCCGGAGTCATCGCTGCGGTGCACCACCGTGATCGGGGTGTCCGGGAGATCGGCGTCCGGGTTCTGCTGCTTGATCTGCTCCGCGTTCCAGCGCTTGATCTCACCCTTGAAGATCTTGGCGATGGTGGGGGCGTCCAGGTTCAGGGACTCGATACCGGGCAGGTTGAACGCCACGGAGATCGGGGAGATGTAGACCGGGAGGTCCATGGCGCCGTCGGGGCCGCACTGCTGCTTGGCCTGCTCGACCTCGTCGTCGGAGAGGTAGGCGTCCGAGCCGGCGAAGTTCGCGCCGCCCGCCAGGAAGGCCTTGCGCCCGGCGCCGGAGCCGTCCGGGGAGTACTGCACGGTGGAGCCGCTGTTAGCGGACTGGAAGCCGTTCTGCCACGCGGTCATGGCGGCCTGCTGGGAGGACGCCCCGATGCCGGTCAGCGTTCCGGACACGCCGCTGCTCTCGCCGGAGCCCCCGCCGCTGTTGGTGTTGCCGGTGGCGTTGTCGGAACCGCAAGCGGTCAGAGCGAGGGCACCAATGGCCAGGACTGCGGCCGAACGGCCGACATGCGAAACCTTCACTGTATTTCCCTTCGAAAGCGTGAACCGGGGAGCCCGGTGGGTGCGGACAACCGGATCTTGGAGTCCAACGCCGCTGCGTCCGCAGCGCGCCCGGGAATTACCGTAGGCAGGCGATATTGACAGATGCGGCCGGGAAGGTGAACTGGCGGTTAACAACCCCTGTGACCGGCGCCACCCCTGGCCACGGCGCCGCCCGGTCACGCGTCCCGCGCGGTACGCGTCCGTCCGAGGCGCCCGCCTAGGATGGGAGCCATGACGTCCTCGGAAGCAGCTCAGCACCGCTCCCGATTCCGTCGTGTTCCCGAGGTCGTGGGCAAGCGCGGGCGCTCCGGCTGGGCACGCATGACGTCCGGTTTCTTCCAGGCCGTGCAGATGACCGTGGCGGCCGTTGGCGCGTACGTGATCGCGGAACGGCTGCTGGGCCATCAAGGCCCCATCTTCGCCGCGACCGCCGCGCTCGTGTCCCTGGGGTACGCCAAGGGCGGGCTGCGCTACCGCCGGGTGCTGGAGGTCTCGATCGGGTGCACCCTGGGGATCGTGATGGGCGATCTGCTCATCCAGGTCCTGGGCCATGGTGAGTGGCAAGCGGCCCTCGTGTTGCTCCTGTCCCTCTTGCTCGCCCGGTTCCTTGACAACGGCGCGATCTTCACCACGCAGATGGGGCTGCAGTCCGTGCTGGTGGTGCTCCTCCCGCCGTCGCAGGACGGCGTGTTCGCGCGGTCCTTCGACGCCGTGGTGGGGTGCCTGTGCGCGCTGCTCCTCGCGTACGTGATTCCCCAAGACCCGCGCCGCGAACCGCGCCAGGACCTCAGCAAGCTCATCGTGGAGTTCACCCAGGTGCTCACGGACTGCTCCCGTGCGGTCTCGGACACCGATTCGCGCCTCGCGTGGCACGCCCTCGTGCGGGCTCGTCAGACGCAGCCGCTCGTGGACTCGGTACGCTCGGGGCTCACGGCCTCCCGGGAGATCGCCCACGCATCCCCTCTGCACCGCCGGCACCGCCGCGAGATCGACGACCTGAGCGAGAGCATCCGGTACGTGGACCTCGCCGTGCGCAACTCGCGCGTCTTCGCACGCCGCCTCGCGTCCGTCCTCAACCGCGTCTCCCTGTCCGACGACGCCGTGGCCTCCCTCTCCGAGGCCCTCGCCGATCTCTCCGACGCCATCCTGAGCCTGGATCACACGTTCTCCGCGAGTCACCCCCAGACCCGTGAAAGCTACCTGCGCCAGACGCGCAATGAACTGATCTCCGTGGCCGGTCGCCTGGAACCCGGGCTCATGGGGGTGCGGACCATGGAGGGCGAGGCACTCGTGCTGCTGATCCGTCCGTTGGTCGTGGACCTGTTGGAGTCCACCGGTCTCACCCACGAGGAGGCGGTCCGGTACCTGCCCACGCTGGGCGGTCGGTGACCGAGCCACGGATCCGTGCCGCTTATGCGCGTCAGATCCGCCCCCTACGGTGACAGCATGAGCGCGAAGACCAGAAAGCCGTCCGTCTCCTACCGGTGCACGGAATGCGGCTGGACCACGGCCAAATGGGTGGGCCGGTGCGGTGAGTGCCAGTCCTGGGGCACCGTGCAGGAGATCTCCACGAACCTGGAACACGGGCGCACCCGAGCCGCGGCCAGCGTGGCGGTGCCCGCTCAACCCATCGGCCAGGTGGATTCCTCGGTGGCCCGCTTCACCCCCACGCGCGTCACCGAGTTCGACCGCGTCCTGGGCGGCGGACTCGTGCCCGGTGCGGTCATCCTGATCGCGGGGGAACCCGGCGTGGGTAAGTCCACGCTGCTCCTGGACGCAGCCGCCAAGGTGGCGGGCGGGCCCGATCCCCGCACCGTGTTGTACGTGACCGGGGAGGAGTCCGCGGCGCAGGTCAAACTGCGGGCCGAGCGCATCGATGCCCTCTCGGAAAAGCTGTACCTCACCGCGGAGACCGACCTCTCCGCGGCGCTCGCGCAGGTCAAGGACTTAAAACCGGAACTGTTGATCGTGGACTCGGTGCAGACCCTCGCGAGCCCGGAGATCGAGGGTTCGGCGGGCGGGGTGAGCCAGGTGCGGGAGGTCGCGGCGAGCCTCATCCACGCCGCCAAGACCCGGAACATGACCACCCTGCTCGTGGGCCACGTGACCAAGGAGGGTTCGATCGCCGGTCCCCGGTTGCTCGAACACCTCGTGGACGTCGTGTGTCAGTTCGAGGGGGACAAACACTCGCGCATCCGCCTCTTGCGGGCCGTGAAGAACCGGTTCGGCCCCACGGACGAGGTCGGGTGCTTCGATCTCGAGGAGAACGGTATCCGCTCGGTCTCGGACCCGTCCGGCCTGTTCGTCTCCCGCACCCCCGTCCCGGTCGCGGGAACATGTCTGAGCGTCACCGTGGAGGGGCGCAGGCCGCTGCTCGCGGAGGTCCAGGCCCTGCTGGACAAGTCCAGCACCGCGCAACCCCGACGGGCCACCTCCGGCCTGGACGGTTCCCGGGTGGCCATGCTGCTCGCGGTGTTGCAGCGCCGGGCGGGCGTGGCCCTCGCGACCATGGACTGCTACGTGTCCACCGTGGGCGGTGTGCGGCTCACCGAACCCGCCACGGACCTCGCGGTGTGCATGGCGCTCGCGTCCGCCGCCCAGGATCGACCGCTGCCCCAGCGGCTCGTGTGCTTCGGGGAGATCGGACTGGCCGGTGAGGTCCGCCCCGTACCCGAGATCAACCGCAGGATCCAGGAGGTCGCCCGACTGGGCTTCACCCACGCCGTGGTCCCGGCATCCCCCAACGGACCCGGCAAGATCCCTCCGGGCTTCTCCGTGCGTGAGGTCACCACCGTCTCACAGGCCATGGAGCTGCTCTTCCCGCCGCGGCAGGGCTGAATCCGACGCCGTACGGCCGAGTTCGCCGGGGCAGGGCCGAGTCCGAACACACATGCCACGCGGGGCATGTTGGCCTTCGGGCGGGGCGAGCGCACATAGAATGAGGCCGTGGTGAAATCGCACGAGACTGCCCTGAGACGGACCCTGGCCAGGGTCTCCCCCGGTACCGAACTGAGGACGGGGCTGGAGCGCATCCTCCGGGGCCGCACAGGCGCGCTCATCGTGCTCGGATTCGACCGCTCCGTGGAGTCGCTGTGTTCGGGCGGGTTCGACATCGACACCGAATTCACCCCCACCAAGTTGCGCGAACTCGCCAAGATGGACGGGGCGATCGTGTGCGACAAGGAAGCCACCCGCATCCTCAAGGCCGGGGTCCAGCTCATGCCGGACGCGTCCATCCGCACCCAGGAGTCCGGCACGCGTCACCGCTCCGCCGAGCGCACCGCCAAGCAGACCGGTGTTCCCGTGATCTCGGTCAGCCAGTCCATGAGCGTCATCACGATCTACGTGGCCGATTACCGCTACGCGATCGACGGTTCCCAGGCCATCATGGCCCGCGCGAACCAGGCCCTGCAGACCCTGGAGCACTACAGCAACCGCCTCGAGCAGGTCCTGGGCAGCCTCTCGGCGCTCGAGATCGAAGCCGCCGTGACCGCCCGCGACGTGGCCCTGACGCTGCAGCGGATGGAGATGGTGCGCAGGATCTCGGACGAGATCGGGTGGTACGTCCTGGAACTCGGCTCGGACGGGCGTCTGATCTCCCTGCAGCTCGAGGAGCTCACGGCCGGGACGGGGCCGGGGCCCGGCGTGGTCCTGCGGGACTACCTGCCCGAGGCCACGACGCCCGAGGTGATCGCGGAGTCCCTGGACCGGCTCGCCCGGTTGTCGTCCACCGAACTGATCGATCTGCAGCGGGTCGCGGTGGCCGCGGGTCTCACCGGGCCGCAGGGCAACTTGGAGGTGGACCTGCACCCCCACGGTTACCGGCTGCTCGAGGGCATCAAGTCCATGCCGCGTGCGGTGGCGAAACGGCTCGTGGCCCAGTTCGACGGCCTGCAGTCGCTCATGGCCGCGAACCTCGAGGACCTGATGTCCGTGGAGGGCATCGGCGAGCAGCGTGCCCGCACCGTACGCGAGTCCTTGTCCCGTATGGCCGAGACGAGCCTGCTGGAGCGGTTCATGTAGCAGTCCGGGTGGCCCGGTCGCGGACGCGGCCCGTGCACCGCCCGGGCATCGCCCACCGATGGTCACCTCGAGGGCCGCCAGCCGGCCGCGCGAACCCCGGGCCCGCCGTCGCCGGTGGATCTGCGCGAGCCGTGAGCCGCCCGTCGCCCACTCACTGCAGGCTGAAAACGGCCTGCTGGCTCGCGACGTCCCCGAGCAACGTCGTGAGGTTGTAGTACCCGGCGAGCGCCTCGGACTGGCCGGCCGGGCAGCCCTCCGCGGTGCGCACCCGGTTCCACGTGAGCCGTGCGGTCTCCTTCTGCCCCGTGTCCAGGGTGATCTGACGGTCCTCACCGGCTGCCGCGCAGTGCCGTGAATCAAAGACGGTGTCCGCACCGGAGGTCACCACGAAGGCCATGTGATTGCTACCGGCGTCCACGCGGCACGGATGCTGGCCCTTGTTCTCGAGGGTCAGTTCGAGCACCGGGTTCTGGCCCGCCGCGTAACTCTGTTTGTCGGTCGCGGCACTCACCGCCAGATCCGCGCCGCATTCCGGCGCCGCCGTACTGCTGGCACTCGGGCTGCCGGACGCGCCGGGTGCACCAGACCCGGACGGTGTGGGCCGGGCAGTGAAGTCCGCGAACTTGTTCTGGGGATCCGTGCTCGGCTGCGCCGCGGCGTCGGGCTGCTGCGTGGCATTCGCGTCGTCGGCGTCCGGTGCCGTGAGTGCGCGCACGCCCGAGACCACTGCCCACAGCAGGGCCAGGACCAGGGCGACGATCACGGCGAGCGCGACCATGCGGCGTCGCCGGTAGACGTGCTCCGGGAGCCTGCCCCCGGTGTCCGCGGATTCCGCGGGGGACGTGGGGGGATCGTGCTGTTCGGAACCGGAAGCCATGGTCTCCAGGCTACCGTGGACAGTTATGAACTCGAGCCGCACACCAGCCCGCGACGAGCGACTTCACGGCATTCACGCAGCCGTGATCGAGTGGTACCGGCGGGCGTCCCGCGACCTGCCGTGGCGCGCGCCCGAACGCACACCGTGGCAGGTGCTCGTGAGCGAGATCATGCTGCAGCAGACCCCGGTGGGGCGCGTCCTGCCGGTGTGGCGCCGGTGGCTCGAACAGTGGCCGGAACCGGGCGATCTCGCGGCGGCGTCGCCGGCGGAGGTCCTGCGCGCGTGGGACAGGCTCGGCTACCCGCGCCGCGCGCTGCGGCTGCACGCGGCTGCCCAGAACATTGCCGCGGAGCACGACGGGCGGGTGCCCGAGGACCACGCACAGCTGTTGGCATTGCCCGGGATCGGCGCGTACACCGCGGCGGCAGTGGCCGTGTTCGCGTTCGGTCAGCGCCACACGGTCGTGGACACGAACATCCGCCGGGTCGAGGCCCGGGTGTTCTCCGGGCGGGCCCTGCCGTCCCGTTCCCTCACCGCGGCGGAGACCCGGTTGGCGCAGGACGTCCTGCCGCAGGACGTCGCGGAATCGGTCGCGTGGAACCAGGCCGTGATGGAGCTGGGCGCACTGATCTGCACCGCGCGTTCCCCGCGCTGCGACGAGTGCCCCGTGCGGCGGGACTGCGCGTGGGTCGCGGCTGGCAGCCCTCCCGCGCAGGAGACGCCCAGGGGCCAGTTGTGGCACGGCACGGACCGCCAGGTCCGCGGGGCCATGATGGCGGTGCTGCGCGCCGCGGACGAGCCCGTGCCCGCGCAGTTGCTGCTCACGGACCTCGCGGGCTCGGAACAGATCGCCGGGGAGCACGCGGCCCCGCCCGCTGTGGTGATCGAACGGCTCGGGGCCCTGTGGCGGCTGCCCGCGCCCGCCGAACAACGGGAGCGTGCGTTGAACGGCCTGCTCGCGGACGGTCTGGCCACCTCGGACGTCGGTGCGGTCAGCCTTCCGGGGTGATCGCGCGGATCATCCGCGTGTTGCCCAGCGTGTTGGGTTTGACCCGGGCCAGGTCCAGGAACTCCGCGACGCCCTCGTCGTGGGAACGCAACAGCTCTGCGAAGACCTCGGGCTCGATGGTCTCCTGGTTCTCCATCACGGCGAATCCGTGCCGCGCGAAGAACGCCACCTCGAAGGTCAGGCAGAAAACCCGGCCGACCCCGAGCCGAGCCGCACGGGCCAGCAGTTCCTCGATCATCCGCCCGCCCACGCCATGACCGCGCGCCGCGGGGGACGTGGCCAGGGTGCGCACCTCCGCGAGGTCCTCCCACATCACGTGCAAGGCCCCGCAGCCCACGAGGTTCCCGGCGTCGTCCTCCGCAACCACGAACTCCTGGATACTCTCGAAGTACGTCACCGTGTCCTTGGTGATCAGGATGCGCTCGGCCGCCATGGGCGCCACGAGCTCCTTGATGCCATGGACGTCCGAGGTCCGGGCGGGGCGGATGCGGATCTCTACCATGCCCACGACTGTACGCGTCCGTTCGAACGCGAGCGGGCGGCGTCGCCGACCGTTGTGGTCGACGACGCCGCCCGCTCGCGGAGGCGCCGCGGTGCCGGGCACCGCGCGGGGTGGCTCAGGCCTGCGCCTGGGCCGCTCCCCCGCCGCTGTCGGGCCCCGAGTGGGGCGAGCGCGGCACGTCTTTGCCGGACTGGCTGTCAGCGTCGTCCGAGAACGCCGGGGTGTTCTCGATCTCCCGGATCTCGTCGTCGGAGAGCTCGGACATGGGCGTGGAGGAGAAGGTGAAGGTGGCGTCGTCGCCCTCACCCTCGACGTCCACCGAGATCTTCTCACCCGAGGCGATCTCGCCGAACAGGATCCGCTCGGAGAGCTGGTCCTCGATCTCGCGCTGCATGGTCCGGCGCAGCGGCCGGGCACCCATCGCGGGGTCGTAGCCCTTCTTGGCGAGCAACTGCTTGGCGGCGTCGGACAGCGAGATGGACATGTCCTGCTCACGCAACCGCCGCTGCAGGCGCGCGACGAACAGGTCCACGATCTGCACGATCTCACTCTCGCTCAGCTGCGGGAACACGATGATCTCGTCCACGCGGTTGAGGAACTCGGGACGGAAGTGCTCCTTGAGCTCCTCCTGCACCTTGGCCTGCATGCGGTCGTAGGACGTGGCCGCGTCCCCGCTGGCCTGGAAGCCCACGGGAACCGTGCGGGAGATGTCCCGGGTACCGAGGTTCGTGGTCATGATGATCACGGTGTTCTTGAAGTCCACCACACGGCCCTGCGAGTCGGTCAGGCGACCGTCCTCGAGGATCTGCAGCAGCGAGTTGAAGAGGTCCTGGTGGGCCTTCTCGACCTCGTCGAACAGCACCACGGAGAACGGCTTGCGGCGGACCTTCTCGGTCAACTGACCGCCCTCCTCGTACCCCACGTAGCCCGGAGGGGCACCGAAGAGCCGAGAGACGGTGTGCTTCTCCTGGTACTCGGACATGTCCAGCGTGATCAGGGCGTCCTCGTCACCGAACAGGAACTCCGCGAGCGCCTTGGCCAACTCGGTCTTTCCCACACCAGTGGGCCCGGCGAAGATGAACGAGCCACCCGGGCGGCGCGGGTCCTTCAGACCAGCTCGGGTACGGCGGATGGAGCGGGACAGGGCCTTGATGGCCTCGTTCTGCCCGATGACGCGCTTGTGCAACTCGTCCTCCATGTGCAGCAGCCGCCCGGACTCCTCCTCGGAGAGCTTGTACACGGGCACACCCGTGGAGGCGGACAGGACGTCCGAGATGACCTCCGGGGTCACCTCCGAGATCTGGTCGTCGCCCTCGCGCCACGCGGTGTCCTTCTCGTCACGCTCGGCGATGAGCTTCTGCTCGGTGTCGCGCAGGGACGCGGCCTTCTCGTAGTCCTGGCCCTCGATCGCGGCTTCCTTGGAACGCTTGGTGTCCGCGATCTTCTGGTCCAGGGCCTTGATCTCCGGCGGCGCGGTCATGCGCTTGATGCGCAGACGTGCACCGGCCTCGTCGATCAGGTCGATGGCCTTGTCGGGCAGGAACCGGTCCGAGACGTAGCGCGCGGACATGTGCACCGCGGCCTCCAGCGCGTCGTCCGAGATGGACACGCGGTGGTGCGCCTCGTACTTGTCGCGCAGGCCCTTGAGGATCTCCACGGCGTGGGCCTCGGAGGGCTCGTCCACCTGGATGGGCTGGAAGCGCCGTTCGAGGGCGGCGTCCTTCTCGATGTGCTTGCGGTACTCGTCCAGCGTGGTGGCACCGATGGTCTGCAGCTCGCCGCGCGCCAGCATGGGCTTGAGGATCGACGCGGCGTCGATCGCGCCTTCCGCGGCACCCGCACCCACGAGCGTGTGGATCTCGTCGATGAACAGGATGATGTCCCCGCGCGTGCGGATCTCCTTGAGCACCTTCTTGAGGCGTTCCTCGAAGTCACCGCGGTAGCGGGAACCGGCCACGAGCGATCCCAGGTCCAGCGTGTAGAGCTGCTTGTCCTTGAGCGTCTCGGGGACGTCCCCGCGCACGATCGCCTGGGCCAGGCCCTCCACGACCGCGGTCTTACCGACACCGGGCTCACCGATCAGCACCGGGTTGTTCTTGGTGCGCCGGGAGAGCACCTGCATCACGCGCTCCATCTCGCGGTAGCGCCCGATGACGGGGTCCAGCGTGGACTCGCGCGCGGCGGCGGTGAGGTTGCGACCGAACTGGTCCAGCACGGCCGACCCCGCGGGAGTGCCCTCCGCGCGGCCACCGGTGCCGACGCCGGCGGCTTCCTTCTCCCCGCCGGCGTTGCCGGACTGGTAGCCGGAGATCAGTTCCAGCACCGTGGCGCGGACCTTACCGGGATCCGCACCCAGCTTGACGAGCACCTGGGAGGCCACGCCCTCGCCGGCACGGATGATCCCGAGGAGGATGTGCTCGGTACCGATGTAGTTGTGCCCCAACTGCAGGGCCTCGCGCAGCGAGTGCTCGAGCACCTTCTTGGCGCGGGGCGTGAACGGGATGTGGCCCGAGGGCGCTTGCTGGCCCGGGCCGATGATGTCCTGGACCTGCTCGCGGGCGGCGCTCAGGGTGATGCCCATGGACTCGAGGGCCTTGGCGGCGACGCCCTCACCCTCGTGGATCAGGCCGAGCAGCAGGTGCTCGGTCCCGATGTAGTTGTGGTTGAGCATCCTGGCCTCTTCCTGGGCCAGCACGACGACCCTACGGGCGCGGTCGGTGAAGCGTTCGAACATGGATACTCCTTCATTGATCTCTGCCAACGATGCTAGGCATCCCCCGCGGCGTTTCCGGTACTGTTCGCCACTGGCGCACGGTATCCAGCCCTCAGCAAAATTCCCCCCGCGGGGCTTTCCGCAACTCCCCCGTCCCGTGCTCCCCGGTACCGACGACAACGGCCGGAACACGCCTGTTGCGGCGTGTTCCGGCCGTGATGCCGGGGTGTGCTACGAACTCAGTCGTTGTGAGCGGCGTAGTACTTGTCCTGGATGTCCTGGTGGATGCGGCCGCGGTCCGAGACCTGCAGGCCCTGCTTTTTGGCCCACGCGCGGATCTTGGGGGTCTCGGGGTTGCCCGAGCGGTTCGGGCGCGTGGTGGTGTTCTGGCTGCGCCCGCTCTTGGCGGACGCGCGGCGACCGGCCGCGACGTAGGGACGCAGGGCGTCGCGCAGCTTGGTGGCATTGGCCGAGCTCAGGTCGATCTCGTACTGGCCGCCGTCCAGACCGAAACGCACGGTCTCATTGGCCTCGCCGCCGTCGATATCGTCTTCAAGAATGATTTTCACGGTCTGAGCCATGCTCCAGCTCCTCCAAACGCCCTACGGGCTCGTCGATCAATTATTCGCGCTAGCAAATTCATGCTGTGGGGTGAAACACAGGAATTTGTCCCCCGTGTGATTCCGATCTCCATTCCTCATGGAAACTGTTCGGATTCACCCATGGGAACGTCCCCGGAATGAAATGCAGGAACCGCGGATTCACGGTCCTATCATGGCAGATATTCGAATAATTGTCATCACGGGCTATTGGGATCTTCCGGGGATTCACGAATAGGAATGCTGTTGCGTAAGCCCAGACCCCGTTGTTGCCGGGGCTTATCCTCCTGATATCCGAACGGGACTTTGTCCCCCTCGCGTTCGCGTACCGAGCGGTACCACTGCTCGGCGTCGTCGCGGGCCTGTGCCTGCGCATTGCGCTCGGTCCTGTCCCCGCGCAGCAACCAGCGCATCACGAGGTAGAAGACCACACCCACACCGAGTGAGGGTACGAAGACGGCCAGGTAATCCATGACGGTGATCATCCTCTCCAGGACTGGACAGCGGCTGGACGCGGTACTGCGCCGGGCCGGTTCACTCGGGCTTCATGAGTGGGAAGAGGATGGTGTCCCGGATGCCCAGGTTGGTGAACAGCATGATGAGCCGGTCCAGCCCCAGGCCGAGCCCGCCCATGGGCGGCGCGCCGTATTCGAGGGCCCGCAGGAAGTCCTCGTCCAACTGCATGGCCTCGTCGTCCCCCGCCGCGGCGAGCCGGGACTGCTCCGTGAGCCGGTCGCGCTGCACCACCGGGTCCACGAGCTCGGAGAACGCGGTGCCACGCTCCATCCCCCCGATGATCAGGTCCCACGCCTCGATCAACCCCGGCTTCTCGCGGTGGGGCCGGGCGAGCGGTTGTGCGGCCGGCGGGTAGTCGTACACGAACGTGGGTTGGATCAGGGTGGGCTCCACGATTTCCTCGAAGAGTTCCATGACGAGTTTCTGTGCGTCCCATGCAGGATTCACCTGAATATCGCGCTGAGCGGCGATCTTTCGCAGTTCCGTGACATCCGTGTCCGGGGTGACCTCCCGTCCCACGGCCTCGGACAGTCCCGGATACACGGAAACCCATGCCCACTCCCCGAACAAATCAATGCGGCCGTCCTCGGTGTCCACCCCGTCCACACCGAGCGCGCGGGCACATTCCTGGATGATCTCCTGGATCCGCTGCGCCATCACGAATTGATCGGCATAGGCCTCATACGCCTCGAGCGTGGTGAATTCCGGGCTGTGGGAGGAATCCACACCCTCGTTCCGGAAGACCCGGCCGATCTCGAAAACCCTGTCGATACCGCCCACGACCGCGCGCTTGAGATACAGCTCGGTGGCGATACGCAGCGTCATGTCCTGGTCGAACGCGTTGAGGTGCGTACCGAATGGGCGCGCCGCGGCCCCGCCGTGCACGAGCTGGAGCACGGGGGTCTCGATCTCCACGTACCCCTGTTCCTCCATGACACGGCGTACGGTGCGCGTGATCGTGGAGCGCGTGAGGACGACGTCGCGGGCCTCCTGGCGCACGATCAGGTCCAGGTAGCGCTGGCGCACCCGGGTTTCCTCGTTGAGTTCCTTATGCATGGTGGGCAGGGGGCGCAGGGCCTTGGAGGCCAAGGTCCACGAGTCCGCCATCACGGACAGCTCCCCGCGCCGCGAGCTGATCACGCGACCGGTGATGGCCACGAAGTCGCCAAGGTCCACGAGGGCCTTCCACTGCGCGAGGGGTTCGTCCCCCACGATGACCTTGGAGAGCATGGCCTGCAGCCGGGTGCCGTCCCCCTCCTGGAGGGTCGCGAAGCACAACTTGCCGGTGTTGCGCACGTGGACCACACGACCGGCCACGGTCACGACGTGCTCGGTCTCCTCCCCGGGTTCGAGCTGACCGAACTGCTCACGGACCGCGGCAAGGGTCGTGGTGCGATGCACGTCCACGGGATAGGGCGCCATCCCGGCGTCCTGCGCTGCCTGGCGCTTGGCGGCGCGCACGGCCATCTGATCGTTGAGCTCGTGGGCGCTCAGCTCCGGATCGGTGCTGGCGGTGTCTGCGGGAACGGTGGATTCGGGCTGCTCGGTCACAATGGACCAGGATACCGCCCGCGCTCAGATTCGCATGTTGTCGATCAGGCGGGTGGGGCCCACCCACGCCGCCACGAGCGCGAGGGTCCCGGGGCCGGGTTCCACGAGGGAAAGATCTCCCGGGTCCACGGTCACGAGGTAGTCCAGGCGCACCTCCGGCTCGGCGTCGATGGCGCTGCGCGCCCGCTCGAGCGTGAGCTCCCCTGCCGCGAGCGCGCACAACGTCCGGTGCAGCACGAGCGCGTGGCCGGCCTGCTCGGCGGAGAGGTACTGGTTGCGCGAGGACAGGGCGAGCCCTTGCTCCGAGCGCACGATGGGCACCGCACGGATCTCCACCGGGTGATCGAAATCACGCACCATCCGCTGCATAAGCAGCAGTTGCTGCGCGTCCTTCTCCCCGAAATAGGCCCGCAGTTCGGCGGCGGGGCCCGGTGCCGCGATCGTGAACAGCTTGTTGACCACGGTCAGGGCGCCGTCGAAGTGCCCGGGGCGCGTGGCCCCCTCCAGGATCGACCCTGCCCGCCCGGAGGTCACGGACACCACGGGCGTCCCGTCCGGGTACATCTGCTCGACCGACGGCGCGAAGACGAGGTCCACACCCACCTCGGCGAGCCGCGCAACGTCCCCGTCCAGGTCCCGCGGGTAGCTCTCGAAGTCCTCGCCGGGACCGAACTGCAGCGGGTTGACGAACACGGACACCACCGCGAGGTCGTTCTCCGCACGCGTGCGCTGCGCGATCCGCGCGTGCCCGTCGTGCAGGGCACCCATGGTGGGGAACAACCCCACGGTGCGGGCGCCGCGGGTCACGCGCGCCCCGATCTCCTCGCGCAACTGCGCCACGGTGGTGCACACCACGGGTCCCGTCACGGGCGTTCCTCTCCGTCGAGCGCGGCAAGCACCGCGCGATAGGTCGTCTCGTCGATCCGGCCCGACGACGCCGCGCGGGCCGCGGTCTGCCGCGCCAGTGCGCGGTACCCCGCCAACAACTGTTCCCCGGCGTCCGCCTGGCGCGCTCCCCGCCCGGAGGCGTCGGGTGCCGTGACGCGCTCGGGCGAGCGGGCGGCGTCGGCGGCGGAGACCCCATCTTGGGACAGCTCCCGTAGGGCGGCGACGTGGGCGGCCACCGTGGCGACGTCCCCGCGGGCCACGGGACCGGTCAGGGCATCCTCCCCGGAGGCCAGGGCGTTGTCCACCGTGGCTCGCGCGAGGGGGCCCAGGACGCGTTCCGGGTGGGTGACCCCGATCTGCCCGAGCACTTGCATGGACTCCCCGAGCAGGGTCATCACGTGATTGGAACCGTGGGCGAGCGCCGCGTGGTACAGGGGGCGATCCGCTTCCGCGATCACCACGGGCTCGGCGCCCATCTCCACCACGAGGGCTTGCGCGATGGGCAGGACGGGTGCCGCGGCGGTGACGCCGAAGCTGCAGTCCGCGAGCCGGTGCAGGTCCAGACTGAGCCCCGTGAAAGTCATGGCGGGGTGCACGGCCAGGCCAATCCCCCCGGCGCGGCGCACGGGTTCGAGCACATCCGTGCCGTAGCGCCCCGCGGTGTGCACCACGAGCTGACCGGGTTGCCACGCGCCCGTGGCACCGAGCCCGCTCACCAGGCCTGGTAGTTGGTCGTCCGGGACCGCGAGCAGTACGAGTTCACTGCGTTCCACGATCGTGGGGACGTCCAACACGGGTACGTCCGGCAACAGGGCGCCCGCGCGCTCCCGGCTCTGTTCGGAGGACGCGTGCACACCCACGACGGCGTGTCCCGCAGCCCGCAGCGCGGCGCCCAGCACCGCGCCCACCTTGCCGGCACTGATCACGCCCACGCCCAACCGGCCCGGGCGGTCACTGGGTTGTCTCACGGAAATTCTCCTCGACGGGGACGACGGCACGCACAGAGTAGCGCACGCGCCTCAGCTCCCCCGCGGGTCGGGCGTGCCTGCCAGCGCAGTGGCGTGCTGTTCGCGGCCCCGACCGTTGACGCGGTCGCGCGCCGCGCGGGCAAGGTCCGTGTGGCGTGCCTGCAGCTCGCGGACCTGTGCGGTGTCCAGGTGGTGCACGGACGTGGTCACCGACCCGGGGGTCACGTGCACCGCGAAACCACTCAGCCGCAACCGCCGGTCCACGGGACCCTGGGTCACGGCCACGGACTGCGTCTTGTGGTGCGGGATCACGCTCGCGTGCCGTGCGAGTCTGCCCCACCGCAGCACGAGCGCGGACGTGTTCAAGGCGAAGCCCGTGCGACGCCACGTGAGCGGATCCAACCAGCGGGCCCTCCGGGGGCTCGTGGTGAAGTTCTCCGAGTCGCCGATCCCCGCGAGTCCCTGGTCCACGAGCTCGGTGGGCGCGTGTTCGAGCGGCAGCACGAGGTCGAGGATCTCGTGCACGTTCTCGAGTGTGCCCACGGGCAACACCGTGGAACCGAGCCCCTCGCTGCCCTCGGAGCCGCCTTTACCCGCGGTGATCACCCGGACGTGGTGGCCGTCGAAACCGCGCCACATCAGGGGTTTACCGACCTCCAGGGCCTGCACCCTCCCCGTGGGAATCGTGGAGGAGCGCTCATTGAACAACCCGGATCGGGTGCGCACCCCGGAGGGGACCACGCTGAGCGTGAACCCCCAGCTCTTCTCGAGCCGCGAGTACACCGTGGAGACCACGCCGAGCAGCAGGGGGACGAAACTGGGGATCATGACCCGCATCACCTGGGCGTTCCAGAACGCCGCGATCACCGCCGCCACCGCCATGAGCAGCAGGATCACGGCGGGCGGGGAACATACGAGGCTCAGCAGCACCCGGCTCGTGGGCACCGTGAACACGCGCCGCAGCTCGTCCTGTTCGCCCAACAGGCCGTACTTCCGGGCGGCCCGCACGTCCACGGTGTCGCGCCTGCCGCGCTCGCCCGTACCGGCCGCGGGGTCCCCCGGGTACACGGGGTAGCGGTCGGTCGCGCCGGAGTCCACGGTGGGGACGACGGCGCTCGCCGCCGAACGGTCCCACGGCGCCACGCGCTCGGGACGGGTGACCTGCGGGTCCCGGTACCGGTCGGCAGCCGCCTCCCCCGTTGCTTGGCCGTTATGAGCGGCCGACGCCTCGTGAGTGTCCGGGGCGGTGTGCGGGATCGGCGCGTCCGACGCGTGGTGCGCGGCCACGAGCAGTTGTTGCCGCAGCTGGCGGGCGTGGTCGCGGCGAAGGTAGGACAGCTCAAGGACGCTGGACCCGCCATCTGCGACGTCGAACTTCAAGGACGCGAGACCCAGGATCCGGGGGACGAACTTGCGCTCGATGTCGATGCCCTGGACCCGGTCCAGGCGGGCCTGGCGGTGCGTGCGAAACAGCCACCCCGTGCGCAGGCGCACGTGTTCGTCCGTGATCTGGTAGCGGATGAACCACCACGAGAGTAGACCCAGACCGATGAGCAGGCCGAGCACACCGCACAGGATCGCGATCGCAAGACCCGCGCCCGCGAGCTGCACCGCCCCGCCCACGTCCATCGCGATGGGGTCCCCGTTGAGCACCGCCGTGACGAGGTCGTCCAGGAACACGTTGCCGAAGCTCCACGCGAGAGCCACCACGAGCAGCCAGCTGCGCACGAAGGGCGTGAGCGGGTGCACCCGGTGCCACGCACCGTCGACGTCCGCCCCGGGGCGTGGACCCGTGCCAGTGCGCTGGGTGGGCCCGGGAAGCGGACCGGAGCCCGGGCCCGCCGGCGACCCCGGCTGCGCGTAGCGGTGGGACGGGTCCGGGCTCATCACAACCCCACCATGTGCTCTTCCCCGCGCTCCGTGAGCTGCTCGCGCAACCGGCCCGCCTCCGCGCGGGGTAACCCGGGCAGCACGGCGTCCGTGGCCGCGGACGCGGTGTGGAGCGTGAGCGTGGCCAGCCCGAACGCGTTGAGCACCGGCCCGGTCTTGATGTCCACGTACTGCATCCGCCCGTACGGCACCACGGTCACGCTGCGGAAGAACAGGCCCTTGCGCAGCCACAGTTCGGTGGGTGCCTCCGCGTAGCCGATGGCCCGGACCCGGCGCGGGATCAGGGACAGGTTCACGAGACCCAGCCCGAGCACGATCCCGGACAGCACCCACATCCACCACTGCGGGCGGTCGCCCCAGGTCCCGAGCAGACCCAGGATCAAGGGGATCGAGAAGATCGCGGTCCACACGACGGTGGAGAGGGCGGAGCTGATCAGTCGCACGGAAACGTACTGGGGCGCCACCCGGTGCCAGGTTAGTCCCGGAGGTGACAGTTCATCGGTGGCGGGCATATCCTCCCTCTCCTGGGGCGTACGGGTCCCGCCGTCCACCGTAGGGGGTTTCCTCCTCCGCGTCCGGGTCATCGGGTGGGAGCCGACACGATTTCTCCACGATCCAGCCCACGACCGCCAGCACGATCCCCGCCACGCCTTGGGCGATGCACAGCCACAACGGTTCCTGCGTGGAACGCACCCCGAGCAGGGTGAGCTGGTCCACGCCGATCCCGGCGTGCCACCCGGCGGTCAGCGCTCCGTAGTACGCGATTGCCTGCGCCGCCGCTGCCGTACCCACGGCCCACACGGGATCGTACGGTTTGCGCCGAGCCGGGTCGCGACGTCGCCCGGCACCGCGTTCGGGGTCCCGGTAGGCGCGCAACCGCAGCCCCAGGTACCCCACCACGAGCGCGGCCGCGAGTTCGGCGAGCAAACTGAGCCACGGCAGGATGAGCAGGCTCTGGTGCTGCCCGCTCACCACGTGATTGAGGCTCCACCCCACGGCCGCCGCGACCGCGGCGGCCGCCACGAGGGACAACACGTTCAGGTATCGCACGGGGACCCCACCTCCGGTCGCACGCGGTGCTCGGTCACGGTCAGATCCGCGAAGTCCGAGGCCTCACGGGCCAGCTCGCGGACGGGACGGCCGTCGAGGTGGGCCCGCGGATCCATGAGGGCCCACGGTTCGAGCACGAACGCGCGTTCGTGGGCCCGCGGGTGCGGCAACTGCAAACGCGGATCGTCGCTGTGGACGTCCTCGAACCACACCACGTCCAAGTCCAGGGTGCGCGGCCCCCAGCGCACGTCACGCGTGCGACCGTGCTCGGCCTCGATGCTCTGGCACACCGCGAGCACCTCGAACGGCGTGAGCCGGGTACGCAGTTCCACGACCGCGTTGAGGTAGTCCGGGGAGTCCTGCGGTCCACCCACCGCGCGGGTCTCCACGACCGGTGAGCTCGCCGTGACACTGATCCCGGGTGTCGCGTCCAGCGTCCGCACGGCCTGCCGCAGCACCGTCAACCGCTCCCCCAGGTTCGCCCCCAGGGCCACAACACACCGGGCCGTCATCCGTCCGCGCCCGCCTCGTAGTGTCCTCGGCGGCGGTGGATGCTCACGGCCACGTCCGAGAACGTCACGTCGATCGGCGCCTTGGGTTTGTGGACCGTGACCTCGAGCTCCGCCACCGCGGGGAAATTCTCCACGAGCGCCCGCGCGATCTCCTCCGCGAGTGCCTCGATCAACTGGAACCGGGTCCCGATGATGATCTCCCGCACCATTTCCGCGACCTCCCCGTAGTGTACGGTGCGGGTGAGGTCGTCACTGGTCCCGGCCGGTCGCAGGTCCATGTAGAGCACGAGGTCCACGAAGAACGGCTGACCGCTGCGGCGTTCCTTCTCGAACACGCCGTGGTAGCCCACCGCGCCCAGGCCGGTGAGGGTGATCCGATCGCGATGGTTCTTGTCAGGGGCGGGTGTGTTCATGGCGGGCTCAGTTTCCCATATCCCGGGGGTGCAGTACGGGCGGGGCGACGCCGCGCCACGCGTGAGCCGCGGCCACCGCGTCCACCGTGGTCGGGACGTCGTGAACGCGCACGGCCCAGGCTCCCCCGAACGCGGACAGTGCGCTGATGGCTGCCGTGGCCGTGTCCCGCTCATCCACGGGACGCGGTCCGTCCTGCGTGGCCAGCAGGGCGCCCACGAAGCGTTTACGGGACGCGGCGATCAGGACCTTGCCGAGGCCGGTCAGCCGGGGCAGGGCGCGCAGCAGTTCCCAGTTCTGCTCCCCCGCCTTGGCGAAGCCGAGCCCCGGGTCCACCATCAGGTGCTCCGGGCGGATCCCCGCGGCGAGGCAGCGCTCCCGCAGCTGCTCGAGCTCGGCGAGCACCTCGGTCACGGTGTCGTCGTAGTCCGCGAGGGACGTCATGGTCTGGGGGGTCCCGCGCGAATGCATGAGCACGTACGGCACGCCCCGGTCCCCGGCCAGCTCGATCATGCGGGGGTCCAGGTTCGTCCCGGAGACGTCGTTGATGATGTGCGCCCCGGCGTCCAGGGCGGCCTCGGCCGTGTCCGGGTGCAGGGTGTCCACGCTCACGACGACGCCGCGGTCGCTCAGTTCGCGGATCACGGCCAGCACGCGCCGCTGTTCCTCCCGCGGATCCACACGTTCGGAGTCGGGCCGGGTGGACTCCCCGCCCACGTCCACGATGTCCGCGCCCTGTTCGGCAAGCAGCAGCCCGTGCGCCACCGCCGCGGCCTCGGTGTCGTGGCGACCGCCGTCACTGAACGAATCCGGGGTCACGTTGAGGATGCCCATCACGAGTGTGCGTCCGGTGGGCAGCGCGTCGAACGATCCCCAGCCAAGCGCGTGCCCAGCGGGCCCGGCATGGTGGGTCCGAACGCCGTCGGGCGAGCTCGCGGCGTCGTGCGGCGCGCTCATTGCGCGTGCCCCGCCTGGATCAGGTTCATGGCCTCGGCGCGGGTTGCCGGGTTACGCAGTTGACCGCGCACGGCCGACGTCACGGTCATGGCACCGGGTTTGCGAACCCCCCGCATGGACATGCACAGGTGCTCGCACTCGATCACCACGATCGCGCCGGCCGGGTGCAGGTGCTCGCTCAGGGCCTCAACAACCTGCGTGGTGAGCCGCTCCTGGACCTGGGGACGCTTGGCGTAGAGGTCCACGAGCCGCGCGAGCTTGGACAGGCCCGTGACCTTGCCTTCCGGACCCGGGATGTACCCCACGTGAGCGAGCCCGTGGAACGGCACCAGGTGGTGCTCGCACGTGGAGTAGAACGGGATGTCCCGCACGAGCACCATCTCGGAGTGGCCGATGTCGAAGGACGTGGCCAACAGGTCCGCGGGGTCCTGGTGCAGACCCGCGAAGACCTCGGCGTACGCGCGTGCCACCCGGGCCGGGGTGTCCCGCAGACCATCGCGGTCCGGGTCCTCCCCCACGGCCAACAGGATCTCGCGCACCGCGGCCGCGATCCGAGGTTGGTCGATCGTCGGATCGAGCTGGGGGGCATCGGCGTAGTCCGCGTAGGACCCCGACACCGGTTCGTGCGGATCGTCCTCGTGGGTGCCGTGCATCAGGGGTTCTCCCGCCGCACACCGCCCGGTTCCTGTCCGGACGGCCCGTCCGGGCCCGCGCCGGAGGCGTCGGCCCCCGGCTGTGGGTCCTGGTGCTCGGGCACCTCGAGCGGGTGTTCCGGCTTGGCGGCCACGGCCTGGTCCTGCGGTGCCATGGTGCTGGGGTCCTGGAGGTTCTTGCGGCGGGCCTCCTCCCGTTCGGCGGACGTGACCACCGGCGGGATGTCGGAGACCTCGCGCTCCTCCCCGGAAAGCCACACCGGGCGCAGGTCCCGCTTGGTGACGTCCCGGAAGATCTCCTGGATCTGGGCCTCGTTGAGGGTTTCCTTTTCGAGCAGCTCCAGGGCCAGGCGGTCCAGGACGGGACGGTTCTCGAGCAGGATCTGGTGTGCCTCGGTGTGGGCCTGGTCGAGCAGTGCCCGCACCTCGTCGTCCACGACGGCCAGCGTGTGGTCCGAGTACTCCTTGGAGCCCGAGCCCATCTCGCGGCCCACGAACGGGTCCGAGTTGTCCCCGCCGATCTTGACCGAGCCGATCCGCGAGCTCATCCCGTACTGGGTGACCATCTTGCGCGCGGTGTCCGTGGCCTTCTGGATGTCGTTGGACGCACCCGTGGAGGGGTCGTGGAACACGATCTCCTCCGCCGCGCGACCGCCCATGGCGTAGGCCATCTGGTCCAACAGCTCGTTGCGGGTCGTGGAGTACTTGTCGTCCGAGGGCATCACCATGGTGTAGCCCAGCGCGCGGCCGCGCGGCAAGATCGTGATCTTGGTGACGGGGTCCGTGTTACGCAGTGCCGCGGCGACGAGCGCGTGGCCGCCCTCGTGGTACGCGGTGACCTTGCGCTCGAGTTCCTTCATCACGCGGGAACGCTTCTGCGGGCCGGCGATTACGCGGTCGATCGCCTCGTCCACCGCGCGGTCGTCGATCAGCTGCGCGTGGGAGCGGGCGGTCAACAGCGCGGCCTCGTTCATCACGTTCGCGAGTTCCGCACCCGTGAACCCTGGCGTGCGCTTGGCCACGGAGGCCAGGTCCACGTTGTTCGCGAGCGGCTTGTTCTGGGAGTGCACGCGCAGGATCTGCTCGCGGCCCTTCATGTCGGGGGCATCCACGCCGATCTGGCGGTCGAAACGGCCCGGGCGCAACAGCGCGGGGTCCAGGACGTCCGGGCGGTTGGTCGCGGCGATCAGGATCACGTTCGTGTTGGCGTCGAAGCCGTCCATCTCCACGAGCAACTGGTTCAGGGTCTGCTCGCGTTCGTCGTTGCCGCCGCCCATACCGGCACCGCGCTGGCGGCCCACGGCGTCGATCTCGTCCACGAACACGATGGCCGGGGCGTTTTCCTTGGCCTGCTGGAACAGGTCGCGCACGCGGGACGCACCCACGCCCACGAACATCTCCACGAAGTCGGAACCGGAGATTGAGTAGAACGGAACACCGGCCTCACCCGCCACGGCCTTGGCCAGCAGGGTCTTGCCGGTACCCGGAGGGCCGTAGAGCAGCACACCCTTGGGAACCTTGGCACCCACGGCGGTGAAGCGGTCGTGCTCCACCAGGAACTGCTTGATCTCGTCGAGCTCCTGGACGGCCTCGTCCGCGCCGGCCACATTCGCGAACGTGACCTCGGAGTTCTCCTTGTTGAACATCTTGGCCTTGGACCGGCCGAACTTCATGGCCTGCCCGCCGGTCTGCATGCGGGCGAAGATGAACCAGAAGATACCCAGGATGATCAGGAACGGGAGTAGGAAGCGTACGAGCGACAGGAACCAGTTGTTCTCCACGGGTTGGTCCGTGAAGCCGCTCAACTGGGCGTCGTTCATGGTCCGCACGACGTCTTCCGCGCGGGGCTGGACGTAGAAGAACTCCACGTCCTTACCGAGGTTCTGGCCGTCCCGGTTCAGATCGTCCCTGAGGCTGAGCTCCACCTTCTGCTCGCCGTCGTAGATCTTGGCCTCGTCGACCTTGTGGTCCCTGAGCAGTTCCAGACCCACGTTGGTGTCCACGCGGGACGACGTGGGGCTGAACACGCTGGCGCCCACGGGAACCAGGACCACAATGGCCAGCAGGATCCAGAAGAGTGGACCCTTGAAGAAACTCGTGGGTTTTTTTGCCGTGGCCAAGCCGTTGATCCTCCCATGGACGTGACACGTTTCGTCACGGCCCGCTCGTGCACCTGTCTCCATGGGGCGGAGGGGTGGGGAACGGTGGCCGTGACGTGTATGGCACAATCTATCGCTTCGAATGGCGCTGCGACGCCGTGCGTGCGGTCCGTTCTTTCACAGCGCACACGATTGGGCCACGGTACACGCCTCTGCCCGACATTGGCTGGGCGTGAGGGTCCGTGCGCGACTCACTCGTAAACGTGCGGTGCGAGCGTGGCGATGCAGTCCAGGTTGCGGTACTGCTCCGCGAAGTCCAACCCGTACCCCACCACGAACTCGTTGGGGATGTCCCAGCCCACATAGCGCACGTCGATGTCCGTCTTGGCGGCGTCGGGCTTGCGCAGCAGCGTGCAGATCTCCACCGAGGCGGGTCCGCGCGACTCCAGGTTGGTGCGCAGCCAGGACAGCGTGAGGCCCGAGTCGATGACGTCCTCCACGATCAGCACGTCCTTGCCGTGCAGGTCCGTGTCCAGGTCCTTGAGGATGCGCACCACGCCCGAGGACTTGGTGCCCGAACCGTAGGAGGACACCGCCATCCAGTCCATGGGGTACTGCCCCTCGAGCTCGCGCATGAGGTCCGCCATGACCATCACCGCACCTTTGAGCACCCCCACGAGCAGCACGTCCCGCCCGTCGTAGTCGCGGTCGATCTGCTGGGCGAGTTCACGGACCTTCTGCGCGATCTGTTCCTTGGTGAACAGGACGTTGCTCAGGTCGTCGTGGACGTGTTCGGCCTTCACTGTGCACTCCCGGGGTCGTTCGTGGGTGGACTTGTCTCCAGCGGGCGAGGTCCGCGCTCACCGCGCAGCTCGAGGCACCCTCGCGCATGGGTCGCGTCCGAGCGGTGCCGCCACGCTGCCACCTTACCCGCCATCTGCACCGGCCCGGCCGCCCCGTACCCGAGCGCGAACTGCTCGAGCGCGCTCAACCGTTCGAACGTGGGCGTCTCCCCGCCCGCGAGGACACATGCCTTCGCGAGCATGCGTCGGCGCAGTGCCGCCGGGGTCCCCTGGAGGACGGCACCGTCCAGCACGACTGACGAGCCGGACGACGCCGCGGGCACCAGGGCGGCGTCGAACGCCAGGGACGCCTGTTCGTCCAGGTAGTCGGCATCGGCGCCGAGTACCGACGCCGTGCGGGCCAGCGCCCTGCCCACCCCCGGCCCCAGCTGGGACTCGAGATAGGGCAGGACCTCGTGGCGCACGCGTGCGCGGGTCAGTGCAGTGTCCGCGTTGGTGGGATCGTGCCATGGCGACAGCCCCTCGGCCGCGCACACCGTCTCGGTCTCGGCGCGCGTGACGTTGAGGAACGGACGCAGGTAGAGCACGTCATCGACATGATGCCGCTCGGGCATCCCGGACAGCGAGCGCGTTCCCGAGCCCCGGGCGAGGCCCAGCAGCACGGTCTCCGCCTGGTCGTCCCGTGTGTGTCCGAGCAGGACGGCGGCAGCGCCGGTTCGGCGCGCGACGTCGCTGAGGGCGCCGTAGCGGGCGAGGCGCGCGGCCATCTCGGGGCCGTGGTGCTCACGCACCACCGTGACCCGCTCGACCGCGACGGGTTCGAGGCCGAGCTCCCGCACGGTGCGCGCCGCGTCACGGGCCACCTCGGCCGAGCCCTCCTGAAGTCCGTGGTCCACCACGACGGCGCCCACCCGCACGCGGCCGCGCCGCGCGAGGTGCGCAGTCGCTGCGGCGAGCGCGAGGGAATCGGCGCCACCGCTGCATGCCACGAGCACGAGGGGCGGGCGGGGATCAGTGCCCGCCCCCGCGTGCTCGGTAGTTGTTTCCCGCGGGGTCGTCGAGGGGTCCGGACGCATCGGATCACGTGCGTCCGCTCCCCCGGCCGACGTCTCACGGGGTAGGTGGTCGACGGCGCGGGCCACCGCACGCCGGGCGCGGGCGACCACGGGATGGAGGCGACCGGCCCGTCCGTGCTGCACCCCGTCAGTCCTGGGCGGACCTGGCGCGCTGCGCCGTTTCCTCGGCCATCCCCAGGACCTTGCTCAGCACAGGGGTGGTGTCACCGAGCATGACCAGGGCGCGTTCCAGTTCCCCCACCGGAACCACCGAGGCGAGCGCGGACACGGCATCCGTGTCCGTGGTGATCCGCGTGCGGATCTGTGACGTGGACAGCACCGGTTGGGATGCCTCCACCCTGTTCAGGACAGCCTCCTGGTCTGAGGACCCTGCGCTGTCCTCGAGCATGACCAAGCGTTCGTAGACCGCAGGGTTACCGATCTTGATGCGTCTGCCGCTGATGAGTTGGGAGAGCATGGGCGCGGACAGGCCCAGGACCTGGGCCAGCCTGCGCTGCGTAATACCGTAGACCCCCACCACGGCGCCAAAACGCTCTGATAGCGGCTGACCGTACAGCCGGATCTGTTGATTGATGTTTTCAGAGCTCACACGGTCATCTTGGCACAGACAACCGGGGGAAAACCCGAGAGCACGTCCCGGACTCAGCCCAGGACGCGATCCATCCAGGCCTGCGGGTCGTGGATCTCCACCTCGGTGGGCAGGGTCTCGGGTGAGGTCCACACCGTGTTGAAGCGCTCCATGCCCGCACGCTCCACGATGTACTCCACGAACTTCTGGCCGTTGCTGTACTGGCGCATCTTGGCGTCCATGCCCAGCAGGGAACGAATGAACCGGTCCAGGGCGCCGTGGGTCGCGGAGCGGTCGTCGAAGCGGCGGCGGATGGTCTTCACGGAGGGCACGATGGACGAGTCCACGGCGTCCATGACGGCGTTGGCGTGACCCTCGAGCAGGGACATCACCGCCGTCACGTGGGAGACCGTGTCACGTTCGGCGTCCGTGAGCAGATGGGTCATGGGACCCAGACCCGCGTCCAGGCGGCCGGCGGAGCGGCCCGTGATCGACGCCGCGGCGGCGCGCAGGCGATCCCACGCGGAGGCATCCAACGAACCCAGGCGGGAGATCTGCTCGAGCATGTGATCGCGCAGCCACGGGGCCGCCGCGAACTGCACACGGTGGGTCTGTTCGTGCAGGCACACCCACAACCGGAAGTCCTCGGGGGCCACGTTGAGTTCGTGCTCGGTCCACAACACGTTGGGTGCCACGAACATGAGCCGGCCCCCGGGGTGGGAACGGGCCGCCTGTTCGGAGACGAGCCCGGCGTAGGGGTCGTACTGCCCCAGGACCTTGGCGGACAGGAAACCCACCAGGGCCCCCATCTCCGCGGCGATGGCCGTGGGCGCCACGCCCCGCAGGGCGGCGTCGAACGTGCCGGGGTCCTTGGCGTGCAACCGGTCGAAGACGGGCTGGACGAGCACGGAGAACGTCTGCGTGTTGGCCTTGGCCCAGCCCGCGCGATCCACCACGAGCACGGTGGAATCCCGCAGGTTCTCCGCAGCGTCCAAACGCGTGATCGCGTGGACGTGGTGCACCGATTCATGTGCGAAGTAGCGCAGGGACTCCACGGCGCGGGACATCTCACGCGGCCCGGGCGTGGGGCCCGGCGGGGTCAGTTTGGCAGCGATCTGGGCGGCTGCGTCCCAGTCCACGAGCGAACGACGTGTCAGTTCTTGGCTCATGCGCTCACTCAATCACACCCGGGCGGTCACGCGAATGGGCGGAGGCTGGAAACTCCCGGGGCACGGCGCGTTCCGCGAGTGGTCGGCTCACGCAGATCTCGCGAGCGCGGCCACCGTGCGATCCACGGTGTCCTTGGCCCGGGTGGCGTCCCCGCTGACCCCGTTGAGCACCAGGGAGTACACGAGCACGCTGCCGTCGGCGCGTTGCACGTACCCGGACAGCGCCACGACGTCCAGCAGGGTCCCGGTCTTGGCCCGGGTGACACCGCGCGCCGCGGCCTCCGCCGGGTCGTCGAAGCGCTCCGAGAGCGTTCCCTGGGCTCCCGCCAGGGGCAGCCCCCGGCCGTACGGACCGTAGCGGGGATCCGTGACCAGGGTGTCCACCGCGCGGGCGAGTGTGGTGGCGCTGACCCTGTCCTGCTGCGCCATCCCGCTCGCGTCCGCGGCCCGCAGGCCCTCGGTGTCGATCCCGTGCTCGGCCAGGGCGGCCGGGATCAGCTCCTGCACACCCGTCACACTGCCCTCACGTCCGGAGGCCACCGCGGCGACCCGCGCGAGGCTCTCGGCGAGGGAATTGTCCGAGTGCGCGAGCATGTAGGCACTCTGTTCGGACACGGGCGCGGATGCCACGCGCGCGAGCCCCACGGCGTCCTCCGGGGCACTCGCGGCGCCTCCCGCGGTGACGCTCGCCCCGGCACCCAGGCGCTGTTCGAGCTGGCGCGCGAATTCTCGCGCGACCGCGGCCGCGGGGTCCTGGGGCCGTTCGCCGCGGGAGCCCGGGTCCGCGCCGTCCGCGGTGGGCACCCGGTGGGAATACAGGGCCACGGGCGCCACACGGGTGATCTCCCCGGCGGCGACGTCCTCCCCCTCCCACGCGGGGTTCAGCTCCGGTCCGGCGAACAGGTCCGTGTCCAGTTCCACGGTCCACTGCCCGGAGGCCGCGGCATCGGGACCGTCCTGTCGCAGGGCCTGCGCGGTGCGTTCCGCGAGCGTCCCCAGTCCCGCATGACCGTTGACCGCATCCGCCCGCCCCTCGCCCGGAGCGAGCAGGGTGTCACCACCGGCCACCAGGACGAGTTTCCGCGGCTGATCCCCCCGGACCACGGTGGTCTCCAGTCGTTCGTACGGGTCCACGGTCGCGGCCAGCGCCAGGGCGGTCAGCACCTTCTGGTTCGACGCCGGCACCATGGGCCGCTCCGGCGACCGCCCCGCGACCACGGAGTCCTCCCCCGCCACCGCCACGGCGGCTGCCACGGTTCCCGGGGCCCCGGTCAGACCCGCGTCCAGGGCCTCCGCCACGCCCTCGGCATCCACCGTCCTGGACGCTGCCGCCAGACCGGCCGCAGCGGGATCGGGCGACGCCGCGGCGTCGTCCGCGTCCTGCGCGTGCTGCCATGCCGGCCGTAGCTCCGCGACGACCGCGGGCACGGCGAATGTTGCCGCGACGAGCACCGCGAGCGCGAGCAGTGCACACGCGAGGGGCCAGGAGCGGCGACGCGCGGAGGTACTCGGTGGGGGTGCGGGCATGGCCCTCATTCTCCCGTACCCGCCCGACACGGACAACGCACCGAGCGCCGTCGTACGCCGAACACCGGA
The DNA here is from genome assembly GCF_002338785.1 of Kocuria sp. UBA1838. Classification (NCBI taxonomy): domain Bacteria; kingdom Bacillati; phylum Actinomycetota; class Actinomycetes; order Micrococcales; family Micrococcaceae; genus Kocuria; species Kocuria sp. UBA1838. The sequence continues at coordinate 71,864 of NZ_DDIY01000008.1, forward strand.
CCGCTGCGGGCGGGCGCTGCCCTACGGCGCGGCCACGGCCGGTATCGTGGGAGCATCCGATCGAACGCGCGGCGGCTCGGCGCTGTCCCGCGCGGTACCCGGGTGCGCGAACCGCCCGGCACACAGCACTACGACCCGAGGAGTTTCACCATGGAGCTTGACGTCACCATCGAGATCCCGCGGTATTCCCGCGTGAAGTACGAGATCGACCACGAGACCGGTCGACTCCGCCTGGACCGCGTACTCTTCACCTCCATGCAGTACCCCACGCACTACGGCTACTTCGAGAACACCCTGGGCGAGGACGGCGACCCGCTGGACGCCATGGTCATCCTGGACGTGGACGTGGTCCCCGGTGTGATCGTGGAGGCCCGGCCCATCGCCGTGTTCAACATGACGGACGAGGCCGGCGGGGACGCCAAGATTCTGTGCGTGTCCACGGACAAGCGCTACGACGAGATCCAGGGTCTCGAGGACGTCAACGAGTTCAAGCAGAAGGAGATCCAGCACTTCTTCGAGCGCTACAAGGACCTGGAGCCCAACAAGTGGGTCAAGGGCGAGGGCTGGGACGGCAAGGAGGCCGCGGAGCGGCTCATCGTGGAGGCCCAGCAGCGCTTCGAGCAGTCCCACTACGACAGCGCCGCGGAGGCCGAGCAGGACGACTGAGTCCGTCCCCCTCCATTCGGGGTCCCCGTGGTCGGTGTGCGCACCGAGCACGGGGACCTCACCCGTGCACACCGGCTCGGTGACGGTCACGCTCGGTGACTCCCACGCCCGGTGACTCCGCATCCCGCGCCCCTCGGAACCGCGGGCGCTTATGCCTGTCGGCGGGCCGTGGTGGGATGATCCTGCGGGACGCGGCCGCGAGAACCCGGTGGTCCCCTGCGCTTCGGAAAGGTGGTACCCGTGTTCGATCCGCACGCACGTGAACACGGGCACGTCTACGTCTTCCACGGCACCGAGTCCACGCAGGTCCTGGGCCCCGAGCACCTCATGGGTCAGGTGCGCACGCTGCTGTCGGCGGCCGGAACCGATCCGGCGCCCGAGCCGTCCTTGCACTCGGACATCGTCCCGCGCCCCTACACCTCGGAATCCCAGCAGGATCCCAGTGACCCGGCACCCGAACACTGGATGCACGTGCGTAGCACGGTCACGGAAGTCTCCGTGGACCTCGGGGCGGACGCCTTCTGGGACCGGGTGGACAAGGGCAGCTGGGCCACGTGGCAGGACCGCTGGCCCGATCCCCCGGGGGGACCGTTGTTCCCGCCCAGCGCACCGGACTGGCTCGTGCGCGCCCCGCGATGGGAACTCGATCCCCTGGCTCCGGCACTCGGCCCCGCGGCGTCGGGCGGGTGGGTACGCAGTCCCGCGCGGGCGTGGGGTTCCGGCGAGCCCGCGGTCCCCCGCGACCCCTCTGACCGGCCCGGTGATCCCGCCCGCCCGGAGCCCGGAGGCACCGGCGTGGGGCTGTTCCAGCTCACGGACCTCGAGTCCTTCTGGGTCTTCGCCCCCGCGGCGGACGTCGCGGACATCATGGCGCGCTGCGAAGCGCTCGCCACCGACCACCCCGCCTTCACGTGGCTCACCGGGTACTTCGACGCCCGGGACATCGCCGGGTCACTGCGGCTGCCGTCCCCGTGCCTGCCCATCCTGGAAGCGGACCTCGCGAGCGCGGGTTATGCCGTGGACACGTGGTGGTGACGCCGCAGCCACCCGCTCACGCGAGCGGGCATTGACGTGTTCGACCGCTGACCCGGCCGCCGTTCCCCGACCGGGCGCCGCCTCGGACGCCCATAGCGCGGGTACCCATTGGCCCAGGGCTCACTCGCACAGGCGCAACAGCGTCGCGGCCGCCGGACGGGCCTGCCACTCCTCGTTCCACAGGGAGCGCACCACGGCCTTGGACACCGCTTGGGGTGTGATCCCGAGCTGCTGGGCCACGGTCTTCTGCTGACCTCTGGCTCCGGGGACCAGCAAGTCCACCACGCGCCACTCGGCCTCGCTGCGCTCGCTCACGATCCGGCCCACGAGCTTGAGCACCGCCTGGGCCTGCTCCGCGGCCGTCGCGTCCACCGCGCTGACCCGCACGGCCGCCCGCTCGGTGTCACGGCCCGGTTGCGCGGCGAGGTGACCGTGGTTCATGCCCGGCCCCTCGGCGGTCACGGCCACGCGGCCGTCCTCGTGGTCCACGCGCGTGAGGAACACGTCCCCCACGCCGATGCCCACCGCATAGCGGTCCTCGCGCACGGCGATCATGGCCGCCGCGACCGCAGCGTGGGCGTCCTCGGTCAGACCGCGCACCTCACCCGGCGCCATGGGCTGGAACGGGGCGCGCGCGGGCACGTCACGCAGGCGCCGACACAGTTCGTGGTCCATGGCGGGGTCGGGGCGGGACGCGTCCGCCACACGCTGGGTCAGGGTCAGGACGAACACGGTTCCAGTATCGCAGTTCCGCACCGGGCAACCCGGCCACGACGCCGCGCATTTCCCGAACCGGACGTCCCGCTCAGAGCAGCGTGCGCAGGATGGCCGCGGCGCCGTCGTCGTACACGCTGCCGGTGACCTCGCGGGCGACCTGCTCGACCTCGTCCGGGGCCTGACCCATGGCCACACCGCGCGCGGCCCATTGCAGCATCTCGATGTCGTTACGCCCGTCCCCCATGGCCACGGTGTGCGCGGGGTCCACGTCCAGCTGCTTGCGGATCTGCTCCAAAGCGCTGGCCTTGGAGACGCCGTTCGCGGCGACGTCGAGCCACGAGGACCAGCCCACGGAGTAGGCGACGCCGTGCAGACCGGCCTGCTCGATGGCCTGGGCGAAGTCCCTGGGGGCGTCCGTGGCGCTGTAGACCACGAGCCGCACCGCGGGCATCTCGGAGAGCTCCTGAAGGTCCACGCCCACGGCCTCGATCCCGAAGGACGAGTCCTGGAAGCGTTCGGTCGAGTAGAACTGCCCATCCACGCCCTCGAGGGCGAACTTGGCGGTGGGCAACTTGCTGGACAGCGCCCGCAGCGCGTTGGAGGGGTCGAAGCTCACGCGGTCGGTGATCTCGTAGCGCTGCTCGAGCTGCGGGTCCAATCGCAGGGTCACGCCCCCGTTGGAGCACACCGCGAACCCGGAGTGGATGTGGCCCTGGCGGATCACGGGCAGCGTGGCGCCTTTGGAGCGGCCCGTGGCGATCACCACGTGGTGGCCGGCGCCCACGACGGCGCGCAGGGTGTCCTTCACGCCGCGGGACATGTGGCCGTCGTGGTCCACGAGGGTCCCGTCCACGTCCAGCGCCACGAGGTACCGGACGCCCTCTTCCCTGGTCCAGGAACTCGAACGGGGGGTCTGTATTTTCATGGGCGCGAACGCCGCTGCAGCACTCTGCGCCTTCTCCTCGGTGTGCCGGTCATCGATGCCGGCCTGGATATCAGTCATGACAGTCATGGTGTCACATCACCATCGATGCATGTCTTGCGATGGACCGCCCGGTGACGGGAGCGTGAAGTTCCCGGGCGATGTGCGTCACCCGACCGGGCGCAGGACCTCCTGGCCGCGCAGGTACGGGCGCAAGATCTCGGGGACGACCACGGAGCCGTCCTGTTGCTGATGAGTCTCGAGGATCGCCACGAGCCAGCGGGTCGTGGCGAGCGTCCCGTTGAGCGTGGCCACCGCGCGGGTCCCACCCTTCTTGGTCCTGCCCTGGGCGTCCGTGGTCTCAGGCAGGCGTTCCCGGATGTTGAGCCGGCGCGCCTGGTACGTGGTGCAGTTGGATGTGGAGGTCAGCTCACGGTACTTGCCCTGGGTGGGGATCCACGCCTCGCAGTCGAACTTGCGGGCCGCGGAGGTCCCGAGGTCCCCGGCCGCGGTGTCGATCACGCGGTAGCTCAGCCCACACGCCCGCAACATCTGCTCTTCCCACGCGAGCAACCGCTCATGCTCGGCGGCGGCGTCCTCGGGGTGGCAGTAGACGAACATCTCGAGTTTGTTGAACTGGTGCACGCGGATGATCCCGCGGGTGTCCTTGCCCGCGGAACCGGCCTCGCGGCGGTAGCACGAGGACCAGCCGGCGTAGCGCAGCGGCCCGTCGTTGAGGTCCAGGATCTCGTCCGCGTGGTAGCCCGCGAGCGCGACCTCGGACGTGCCCACGAGGTAGAGGTCGTCCTTGCCCACGCGGTAGATCTCGTCGTCGTGCTCCACGTCGAATCCCGTGCCGTTCATGATGGCCGGGCGCACCAGGTTGGGCGTGGACATGGGGATGAACCCGTTGTCCAGGGCGAGGTCCTGGGCCGCGAGCAGCAGGGCCGTCTCGAGGCGGGCGACGTCCCGTTTGAGAAAGTAGAAGCGCGAGCCGGAGACCTTGGCCCCGCGTTCCATGTCGATCCCGTCCAGCAACTCCCCCAGCTCCAGGTGGTCCCGGGGTTCGAAGCCCTCGGCCTCGAAGTCGCGCGGGGTGCCCTCGGTGCGCAACAGGACGAAGTCGTCCTCGCCGCCGGATGGGATGCCCTCCACGATCAGGTTGGGGAACTGGGCCACGAGCTCCTGCTGGGTGAGCTGGGCGGCGTCTGCTTCCGCCTGGGCGGCCTTGACGTCCGCGGCGAGCTGCTTGACCTGGGCGAGCAACTGCTGCTTCTCCTCACCCTGGGCCTTGGCCACCTTCTTGCCGAACGCGTTCTGCTCCGCGCGCAGGGACTCGAAGTCGGTGATCGCCCCGCGCCGCCGGGAGTCCGCCTCCAGGATGCGGTCCACCAGTCCCGCGTCCGCCCCCCGGGCGGTCTGGGAAGCACGGTAGGTCTCAGGGTCGGCGCGCAGGTCGTTGATGTCGATCACCCGTCCAGGGTATCCAACGAAACGCACGGGTGCGCGATCCGACGTGGAGGCGGCGCCCGGCCCGCGCGCCAGTAGACTGGCCGCGTCCGACAGCCGCCTTTCGAACGATCCAGGAAGGGGACTCCCGTGCCGCAGCACACAGTGGAACCCCAGCGAGTGGCCGTGGTGATCAACCCCATCAAGGCCCAGGCAGACGCAGCACGGGACGCGGTGATCATCGCGTGCCGCAAGGGTGGTTGGGCGGATCCCGTCTTCTACGAGACAGAAGTGGACGATCCCGGGTTCTCCATGGCCCGCGGCGCCGTCGAGGAGGGCGCGGACGTCGTGCTCGCCGCGGGCGGTGACGGCACCATCCGTGCCGTGGGCGAGTCGCTGGCCGGCGGGGACATCCCGCTGGGGCTCGTGCCGCTGGGCACCGGCAACCTGCTGGCGCGCAACCTCAAGGCGGACCTCGCGGACCCGCACCACTCCGTGGATGTGGCGCTGTTCGGGTCCCAGAAGGCCATCGACACCGTGGCCGTGCACCTCGAGACGGACGACGACCGCACCGAGGACCACCGCTTCCTGGTCATGGGCGGCGCGGGTTTCGACGCCCAGATCATGGCCGACACCAAGGACGACCTCAAGGACCTCGTGGGGTGGGCCGCCTACGGCGAAGCCGGCTTCCGGCACCTATTCAACCGGCCCCGCTGGGCGCGCTACAGCATCGACGACGGCCCCTGGGAGTCCAAGCTCGTGCGCTCCGTGATGGTGTGCAACTGCGGCGAACTCACCGCCGGGTTGATCCTGGTGCCGGAGGCCAAGATCGACGACGGCGTGCTGGACCTCGTGGTGATGACCCCGCGCTCGCTCGTGGGCTGGCTGGGCATGGTTGCCAAGGTCGCGTTCCGCCACCGCCACGAGCTGCCCGTGATCGACTACCGCAGCGGCAAGAAGGTCCGGGTGGAGTTCCACGAACCCATCGAGTACCAGGTGGACGGCGATCCCCTGGGGCGGATCAAGGCGTTCGAGACCACCATGCACCACAAGTCCCTGCAGGTCCGCGTGCCACCGACCCAGGCCGACTGATCCGCACGCGAACGGCCCGGTCCCTCCTCTCGGAGGGACCGGGCCGTTCG
>NZ_DDIY01000011.1:0-24380 GCF_002338785.1 Kocuria sp. UBA1838
TTCCTGGACGATGAGTCCGTGCAGCTCTACGGCAACGAGGCCGGGGGTGACGGCGTGCAGACCGGCCGCCACGCCGCGACCATCACACTGGGCCGACCGGGCGTGCTGCACGGCGCCAAGACGTTCCTCATGCAGGACCCGGACGGGCAGACCGTGGAGTCCCACTCGATCTCCGCCGGCCTGGACTACCCCGCCGTGGGGCCGGAACACTCCTACCTGCACTCGATCGGGCGCGTGAACTACGAAGCGGTCACGGACGTCCAGGCCATGGACGCCTTCCGGCTGCTGTGCCGCACCGAGGGCATCCTCCCGGCCATCGAGTCCTCCCACGCGCTCGCCGGCGCCCGCGAGGTCGCTGCCCGCTGGGTCGCGGAACTCGGGCCCGAGGAAGCGGCGCAGAAGATCATCGTGGTCTCGCTCTCCGGGCGCGGCGACAAGGACGTGGCCACCGCGGGGGAGTGGTTCGACCTCCTCCCGCAGGACAGCCACGAGGAACGCGTGGCGCAGAAAGGCGAACAACTGTGAGCACCACCGAGCACACCCCTGCGGGCTTGACCGAACGCATCGTCCCACGTGACCTCACGCGCAGCGCGGACTCCGCGCTGTCGCGGCGGATCGAACAGTGCAAGGCCGAGGGCCGCCCGGCCCTCGTGGGCTATCTGCCCGCCGGGTACCCCACCGTCGAGGAGTCTGCCGCCGCCGCCGTGGCCCTGGGTCGCAACGGCGCGGACATCATCGAGATCGGCATCCCCTACTCGGACCCCGTGATGGACGGACCGGTCATCCAGGCGGCGACCACCCAGGCGCTCGCCAACGGTTTCCGGGTCGAGGACGCGTTCACCGTGGTGCGCGCCGTCGCCGAGCAGACGGACGCGGTCCCCGTGGTGATGACGTACTGGAACCCCGTGCTGCAGGCGGGCGTGGACGAGTTCGCGCGCCGGCTCAAGGACGCCGGGGGAGCCGGGATCATCACCCCGGACCTGATCCCGGACGAGGCCACGGAATGGTTCGCGGCCTCCGAGGAGCACGGTCTGGACCGGATCTTCCTGGTGGCCCCGTCCACGAGCCGTGAGCGTATGGACATGACTGTGAGCGCGGCCTCCGGCTTCGTGTACGCGGTGTCCGTGATGGGCGTGACCGGGACCCGGGACCAGGTGTCCTCGGCCGCCGAGGACGTCGTCGCCCGCGCACGCGGGGCCGGTGCGGAGCGGGTGTGCGTGGGTCTGGGGGTGTCCAGCCGCGAGCACGTGCTGGAGATCGGGGCGTACGCGGACGGCGTGATCGTGGGCACGGCTCTCGTGCGCGCGCTCGGTGAGGGCGGGCCGCAGGCCGTGGGTGAGCTCGCCGCGCACCTCGCGGGACGCGACTGATGCCGCCGGTGCTGCCCGCCTCCATCCCGTCCCCGAGCATCAGCAGCATCCACCTGGGGCCGCTCACGGTGCACTTCTACGCGCTGTGCATCCTGCTCGGCATGGCCCTGGCCATCTGGCTCACCATGCGGCGCTGGAAGCAGTGCGGTCAGGACCCGGACGTACTGTGGGACATCGTGTTCTGGGCGGTGCTCGCCGGGATCGTGGGGGCGCGCGCCTACCACGTGCTGATCACGGACCCCGCCGGGTACTTCGGGCCCGGCGCGGACCCCCTGGCCGTCTTCCGGATCTGGGAGGGCGGACTCGGCATCATGGGTGCCGTGCTGTTCGGCGCCGTGGCCGCGTGGTTCGTCTCGCGCAAGAACGGGTTGTCGCTCGCCGTGTTCGCGGACTGCGTGGCCCCCGGACTCCTGCTTGCCCAGGCCGTGGGACGGTGGGGCAACTGGTTCAACCAGGAACTGTTCGGCAGACCCACCACACTGCCGTGGGGGCTCGAGATCTCCCCGGCGTCCCCGAACTTCCCCGCGGGGCTGCCCGCGGACACGCTGTTCCACCCCACGTTCCTGTATGAGAGCCTGTGGAACCTGCTGGGTGTGGTGCTGCTGCTCGCAATCGACCGCCGCATGCGGGACCCGCACGGGCGCATCTTCGCGCTGTACATGATCTACTACGGGATCGGGCGACTGCTCATCGAGCTGTTACTGCGCGTGGACCCGGCCCTGATGATCGCCGGTGTGCGCGTGCACGTGTGGACCTCGCTGCTGATCGTCATCGCGGGCATCATCCTCTTCGCGGTCCTGGGTAGGCGTGCCCGCTCTCGTGCCGGGGCAGCGGCCGAGCCTGCCCGGGCCGTGCGTTCCTGACGCGTCCTCCGGGTCTCCGACCACGACGCCGCACGCGGGCCCCGCAGAGCTCTTCACGACTCCGCGGGGCCCGCGTCGTCGTCCGTGCGATCCGTCACGCATGTTCGTGTGACGTGGCCTACGTGGTAAATTACCCGAGCACCGTGCCTGTCCCGCTCATCCGTGGGACCCGCCGGTTCGATCCACGGCCCACGGGCCGCTTCCTTCCGCAACGGGGCGGACACGCGCGTCACCTGGATCCCGCGTCGCCCGCTGCGCACCCACCGAGTGCTCCCCGGGCCTCGTCCGACGCATTCGACCTGCCGGCCCTTGGTGAGGAGTACCGCCATGAGCAGTGACCAGATAGCAGCCCCGAACTCCCGCGAGCAGCATCGCGTGAGCACCACGGATCCCGTCCACCGGGACGCACCCGAACCACGCGACGCCGCCGAACCGGTGTCCCCGTTCGAGCGTTTCTCGGCAGTGCCCGAGGATCAGGGCCTGTACCGCTCGGAGGACGAGAAGGACGCGTGCGGTCTGGCCGTCGTGGCCACCCTGGACGGCGTGGCCTCCCACGACATCGTGGACGCCGCGCTCACGGCCCTGCGCAACCTCGAGCACCGCGGTGCGGTAGGTGGGGACGAGGGCACCGGGGACGGCGCCGGTCTGCTGACCCAGATCCCGGACGAGTTCCTGCGCGAGGTGGTGGACTTCCCGCTGCCGCCCCAGGGGGCCTACGTGGTGGGCACGGCGTTCATGCCCACCGGCGGTAAGCACCTCGAGGAGCTCAAGCGCTCGCTCGAGGAACTCGCCCGCATGGAACGCCTCACGGTCCTGGGCTGGCGGGACGTCCCCGTGGTCGACGACGCCGTGGGCGCGTCCGCGCGCGCCGTGATGCCAACGTTCGTGCAGTTCTTCGTCTCCGATAGCAGTCACAACGAGCGGGCGGCGTCCCTGTTTGCGCAGGACGCAACGTCCTACGATCCCGTGGCCGCCCAGCTCGAACTGGACCAGAAGGCGTTCCGCGTGCGCAAGCGCGCGCAGAACAAGTTCGGGGTGTACTTCCCGTCCTTCTCGTCCCGCACGCTCGTGTACAAGGGCATGCTCACCACGGCTCAGCTCGAACCGTTCTACCCGGACCTGTCCGATCCGCGGTTCACGACCAAGCTCGCGGTGGTGCACTCGCGCTTCTCCACCAATACGTTCCCGTCCTGGCCGCTCGCCCAGCCCATGCGAACGCTCGCGCACAACGGTGAAATCAACACCGTGGTGGGCAACCGCAACTGGATGCGCGCACGCCAGTCCTCGCTGTCCGGGGCCGTGCTGGGCCGCCAGCCCGAGGACCTGTTCCCCATCTGCTCGGAGGGCGCGTCCGACTCGCAGTCGCTCGACGAGGTTGCCGAGCTGCTCCAGCTCGCGGGCCGGCCCGTGACCGAGACCATGCTCATGCTGATCCCGGAGGCGTGGCAGAACCATGAGACCATGGATCCGCAGCTCAAGGCTTTCTACCAGTACCACGCCACGCTCATGGAGCCGTGGGACGGTCCCGCGTGCGTGTCCTTCACGGACGGCGTGCGCGTGGGCTCGGTCCTGGACCGTAACGGGTTGCGCCCGGGGCGGTTCTGGCAGACCGACGACGGTCTGGTGATCTTCGCCTCCGAGGTGGGCGTCGTGGACGTGGGGGAGCGCGTCGTCGTCCGCAAGGGCCGGGTGTCCCCGGGGACCATGTTCCTCGTGGACACAGACGAGGGCCGGATCGTGGAGGACAGCGAGATCAAGGCCGAACTCGCCGCCACCAAGCCGTGGCAGGACTGGGTGCGGGACTCGGTGCTGCCCATCACGGAGCTGCCCGAACGCGAGCACATGACCCACCCGCCGCACTCCATCCGGTTGCGGCAGAAGACCTTCGGCTACACCGAGGAAGAGCTCAAGCTGATCATCGGTCCCATGGCCGTGGCCGGCGCCGAGCCCATCTACGCGATGGGCACGGACACGCCCGTGGCGGTGCTGTCCAACCGCTCGCGGCTGTTGTTCGACTACTTCGTGCAGTCCTTCGCGCAAGTGACCAACCCGCCGCTCGACGCGATCCGCGAGGAACTCGTCACGTCCATGGCCGGTGCCGTGGGGCCCATGGCCAACATGCTCTCCACGCAGCAGACCCGGACGCGCCAGATCCAGCTGAACTTCCCGGTGATCGACAACGACCAGCTGGACCAGTTCGTTCACCTGGACGACGACGGCGTGCCCCTGAGCCTGCGCGTGCGCGGGCTGTACCGTCCCGTGGACGGTGCGGACTCGCTGCGGGCCCGGATCGCGGAGATCTGCGAGAAGGTCTCCGCGGCCGTGAACCGCGGGGTGCAGTTCGTCATCATCTCCGACCGGGATTCCAACGGCGTGTGGGCTCCCATCCCGTCCCTGCTGCTGACCTCCGCCGTGCACCACCACCTGTTGCGCTCGGCGACCCGCACCAAGGTGGCCCTGATCGTGGAATCGGGGGACGTGCGGGAGGTCCACCACGTGGCCCTGCTGCTGGGCTACGGGGCGTCCGCCGTGAACCCCTACCTGGCCATGGAATCCGCCGAGGAACTCGTGCGCCGCGGGGAGATCCGGGGGGTCACGGAAGAACAGGCCGTGGCGAACCTCATCAAGGCGCTGGGCAAGGGTGTGCAGAAGATCATGTCCAAGATGGGCATCTCCACCGTGCAGTCGTACTGCGGTGCGCAGACGTTCGAGGCCCTGGGCCTGTCGAGCGAGCTCGTGGACGACTACTTCGCGGGCACACGGACCCAGATCGAGGGTGTGGGTCTGGACGTGATCGCCGCGGAGATCCAGTCCCGACACCGTCTGGCCTATCCGGAGGACGGCGTCACCGAACCGCACCGGGACCTCGCCACGGGCGGCGAGTACGACTGGCGCCGCGAGGGACCGCGGCACCTGTTCGACCCGCACACGGTCTTCCGGTTGCAGCACGCGACCCGCACGGGCCGCTACGACATCTTCAAGTCCTACACGTCCCGCGTGGACGACCAGGCCAAGGAGCTCGCGACCCTGCGCGGACTCATGAGTTTCGCGTCCACGCGCGAGCCCGTGGACATCGACGAGGTGGAGCCCGTGAGTGAGATCGTCAAGCGGTTCTCCACGGGTGCCATGAGCTACGGCTCGATCTCCGCGGAGGCCCACGAGACGCTCGCGATCGCCATGAACCGTCTGGGCGCCAAGTCCAACACGGGCGAGGGCGGTGAGGACGTCGAGCGGCTGATCGACCCCGAGCGGCGTTCCGCGATCAAGCAGGTGGCCTCTGGCCGGTTCGGGGTCACGAGCCTGTACCTCGCGACCGCGGACGACCTGCAGATCAAGATGGCCCAGGGCGCCAAGCCCGGCGAGGGCGGGCAGCTCATGGCGCAGAAGGTCTACCCATGGATCGCGCGCACGCGCCACGCGACCCCGGGGGTTTCGCTGATCTCCCCGCCGCCGCACCACGACATCTACTCGATCGAGGACCTCGCGCAGCTGATCTACGACCTCAAGCACGCCAACCCTCGCGCTCGCGTGCACGTCAAGCTCGTATCGGAACGCGGGATTGGCACGGTCGCGGCGGGCGTGACCAAGGCCAAGGCCGACGTCGTACTGGTCTCCGGCCACGACGGCGGCACGGGCGCGGCGCCCCTGAACTCGCTCAAGCACGCGGGCATGCCGTGGGAGCTGGGACTCGCGGAGACCCAGCAGACCCTGCGGCTGAACGGGCTGCGCGAGCGCGTGGTCGTGCAGGCGGACGGCCAGCTCAAGACGGGGCGCGACGTCGTCGTCGCCGCGTTGCTGGGCGCCGAGGAATTCGGCTTCGCCACGGCGCCGCTCGTGGTGGAGGGCTGCATCATGATGCGCAAGTGCCATCTGGACACGTGCCCCGTGGGAGTTGCCACGCAGAACCCCGAACTGCGCAAGCGCTTCACGGGCAAGGCCGAGCACGTGGTGAACTTCTTCGAGTTCATTGCCCAAGAGGTGCGCGAGATCCTCGCCGAACTCGGGTTCCGCAGCATCGCGGAGGCCGTGGGGCACGCCGAGGTACTGCGCACGCGGGAGGCCGTGGCGCACTGGAAGGCCAAGGGGCTGGACCTGAGCCCCGTGCTCGATTCGTTCCGCGCAGAAGGGGTCACGGATGGACTGCGCAACACCGGCGTCCAGGACCACGAACTCGAGAAGCACTTCGACACGAAGCTCATCCCGCTCGCGCAACCGGCGATCGAACGCGGTGAACCCGTGCGCGTACAGGAACGCGTGATCAACACGGACCGCGCCGTGGGCACGATGCTCGGATACACCGTGACCAGCGCGCTCGGGACCCGGGAACTGCCGGATGACACGATCGACGTGACCCTGACCGGTCAGGCCGGCCAGTCGCTGGGCGCCTTCGTGCCCCGCGGTATCACGCTGCGGCTCGAGGGGGACGCGAACGACTACACGGGCAAGGGCCTTTCCGGCGGACGGATCGTCGTGCGGCCCCCGCGCGACGCCGGATTCGTGGCCCACGAGAACGTGATCGCGGGCAACGTGATCGGTTACGGCGCCACGAGCGGCGAGATGTTCTTCAACGGCACCGTGGGGGAGCGCTTCCTGGTGCGCAATTCCGGGGCCACCGCGGTGGTCGAGGGCATCGGTGACCACGGCTGCGAGTACATGACCGGGGGTGTGGCCGTGGTGCTGGGTGAGACGGGCCGCAACTTCGGGGCCGGGATGTCCGGCGGTGTGGCATACGTGCTGGACCTGGACGAGCGGGACGTGAACAAGCAGGCCCGCGAGAGCGGTGAACTGCACCTCGAGCACCCGGACGCCAACGACCGTGAGTTGCTCGCCGACCTCATCAAGCGCCACGGTGAGGAGACCGGGTCCGAGTTCGCGCGTCAACTGCTCGCGGACCCGGACCGCACGATGTCGCGCTTCACCAAACTGCTGCCGCGGGACTACTCCGCGGTGCTCGCACTGCGCAACGAGGCCGAAGCCGCCGGGGACGACCCGGACGGCGACGGCACCTGGCACAAGATTCTGGAGGTGACCGGCCGTGGCTGATCCCCGTGGTTTTCTCAAGGTCCGCACACGCGAGGACCGTCCCAAGCGCCCCGTCCCGGTGCGCCTCATGGACTGGGCGGAGGTGCAGCAACGCCAGGAGGCGGGGACGCTGCACGAGCAGGCCGGGCGCTGTATGGACTGCGGTGTGCCGTTCTGTCACCAGGGGTGTCCCCTGGGCAACCTCATCCCCGAGTGGAACGACCTCGTGTGGCGTGACCGGTGGGACGAGGCCTCCGAGCGGATGCACGCGACCAACAACTTCCCGGAGTTCACCGGGCGCGTGTGCCCCGCGCCGTGCGAGTCCTCGTGCGTGCTCGGGATCAACCAGGAGCCCGTGACCATCAAGCAGGTCGAGTACGCGATCGGCGAGAAGGCGTTCGACGACGACCTCATCAAGCCCTACGTCCCGCAGCGGCTCGTGGGCAAGACGATCGCGGTGGTCGGTTCCGGTCCCGCCGGACTCGCGGCGGCCCAGCAGCTCACGCAGGCGGGGTTCACGGTGGCCGTGTACGAACGGGACGACCGGATCGGCGGTCTGCTGCGCTACGGCATCCCCGACTTCAAGCTCGAGAAGTCCGTGCTCGAACGCCGGCTCGAGATCATGCGCCAGGAGGGCACCAAGTTCCGCCCGGGCGTGGAGATCGGCACGGACATCACGTGGGACGCGCTGCGCAGGCGTTACGACGCCGTGATCGTGGCCACGGGTGCCACGCGGCCCCGTGAACTCGCGATCCCCGGCCGTGAGCTCGCGGGGATCCACTACGCCATGGACTTCCTCGTGCGGGCCAACCACCTGGTGGCCGAGGACCACGTCCCCGACCCCATCGACGCCCGCGGCAAGCACGTGATCGTGTTGGGCGGCGGTGACACCGGTTCCGACTGCATCGGCACCGCGCTGCGCCAAGGTGCGGCGTCCGTGACGTCGCTCGCGATCGGTCGCAAGCCTCCCGTGGACCGCGCGGACGAGGAACCGTGGCCCATGATGCCCCGGGTCTTCGAGGTCTCCACGTCCCACGAGGAGGGTGGCGAACGCACGTACCTGGCCTCCACGGTGGAGTTCGTGGGGCAGGACGGCCGGGTCACGGGACTGCGCGTCGCGGAGACCGAGTACCGCGAGGACGGCTCCCGCGGTCCCGTGGCCGGCACCGAGAAGGTGTTGCCTGCGGACCTGATCCTGCTCGCCCTGGGATTCACGGGCAACGAGTCCCGCGAGCTCACCGAGCAGCTACCCGTGGCGCTGGACTCCCGGGACAACGTGGCGCGGGACGAGACCTACATGACCGCCGTGGACGGGGTGTTCTCGTGCGGTGACGCAGGTCGTGGGCAGTCGCTCGTGGTGTGGGCCATCGCGGAGGGCCGGGCGTGCGCCGCTCACGTGGAACGCCACCTTACAGGCCAGACCCGGTTGCCAGAACCCGTGACCCCGTCCGAGCGGGCGATCGACCTGAGCCTGTGACCCGCCCGCATCCGTGATCCTCCCGGCACCCGCCATGAGTCCTGCCATATCAATTCCCAGGGCTCGTTGCTAAGGTAGGAACGGACATCGGCGAAGCGGCCGCGGTCGGGCAGCACCAGGCTGCTCGACCCGGCCGCTTCGTCATATGCACCAACCATCCGCCATTCGAAAGGGAGTCACCCATGCGTCGAGCGAAGATCGTGGCCACCATCGGCCCCGCCATCTCCTCGTACGAGAACGTCACCCAGGCGATCCAGGCCGGAATGAACGTGGCTCGCCTCAACATGAGTCACGGTGACCACACCGTGCACAATACGTCCTACGAGAACCTGCGCCGGGCCAGCGAAGAGCTGGGCACCACGGTCGCGATCCTCGCGGACCTGCAGGGGCCCAAGATCCGGCTGGGCAACTTCGCGGACGGCCCCCATGCGCTGGACGTGGGTGACACCTTCACGATCACGATCGAGGACGTCCCCGGCTCCAAGGAGCTGTGCTCCACGACCCACAAGGGCCTGCCCGGCGACGTCAACGTGGGGGACCCGCTGCTGATCGACGACGGCAAGGTCGCCCTGCGCGCCACGGCCGTGTCGGACACCGCCGTCACCACCGAGGTCGTGGTCGCCGGGACCGTGTCCGACCACAAGGGCATCAACCTCCCCGGCGTGGCCGTCAACGTCCCCGCACTGAGCGAGAAGGACGAGGCGGACCTGCGCTGGGCCCTGCAGCGCGGCGTCGACATCATCGCGCTGTCCTTCGTGCGGGACGCCCAGGACATCACCCGGGTGCACGAGATCATGGCGGAGGAGGATCGCAAGATCCCCGTGATCGCCAAGATCGAGAAGCCTCAGGCCGTGGATGCGCTGCACGAGATCATCGACGCGTTCGACGGCATCATGGTTGCCCGCGGCGACCTCGGTGTGGAGCTGCCGCTGGAGGCCGTGCCGATCGTGCAGAAGCGCGCGATCGAGCTCGCCCGCCGCTGGGCGAAGCCCGTGATCGTGGCGACCCAGGTGCTCGAGTCCATGATCGACAACCCGCGCCCCACGCGCGCCGAGGCCTCGGACTGCGCGAACGCCGTGCTCGACGGCGCGGACGCCGTGATGCTCTCGGGCGAGACCTCGGTGGGCAAGTACCCCATCAAGACGCTCGAGACCATGTCGAACATCATCCTGGCCACCGAGACGCAGGGCATGGACCGCATGCCCCCGCTGGGCACCGAGCCCCGCACGCGCGGCGGCGCCATCACCCGTGCGGCGGTGACCATCGCCCGGCAGCTGGACGTGAACTACATCTGCACGTTCACCCAGACGGGTGACTCGGCCCGCCGGTTGTCCCGGTTGCGCCCGGAACGCCCGATCCTCGCGTTCACCCCCGAGAAGAGCGTGCAGGCGTGGCTGCAGTTGCTGTGGGGCGTCCAGCCCATCCGGGTGGATCGCGTGGAGCACACCGACGACATGACTCGTCAGGTGGACCACTACCTGCTCCAGCATGATCTCGCCAACACCGAGGACATGGTCATCATCTGCGCCGGTTCGCCCCCGGGCCACGCCGGGTCCACCAACCTCGTGAAGGTGCACCGCGTGGGCGACCTCCAGGACGCCGGCGAGGCACCCCAGCGCGAACCCCGCGAGCGCGTGGGGCCGTGGGGCGGCATGGCCGGTTCCGCCACGTGGCGGGAGCCGTGATCGGTCGCTGACCCACGCGGATCGCCCGTATGGCGGACCGCGAGCTGTTCTCGTCGCGGCACCTGCGCGTGGGTGTCGACCCGATGTTTCTAGTGGAGTAAAGGCAGTCCGGACGCCGTCCGAGCTGCCTTTACTCCACTCTGCGTGCTGACCGTGGACGCTGATCGATCGCGCGAACAGCGGCTGGGGCCCTACGGTCTCCGAAAGGTTTTGCTACGTGCCTTGATCGGGGAGCCGGTCCCGCATGAGGGATTCGAGCAGCGTGATGGGCAGGGGCCGGTCGTAGGGAAGCTTGATGAACCCGGCGCCGTACGCCTCCCCCGCAGCCGCTTCCCGTGACTGGTGGGGTGCGAAGAACTCGGGGGTGAACCGCAGGGAGCAGTGGTGCTTGAAGTTCCACAGCATCCACAGAGTGGTGTTGTCGTCGAGCACGTACGTGGGCTGGTTCCACTTCAGGACCTCCCGCGCGTGCGGCGCCACGCGACGGCTGAGGTCTCGAAGCGCCTCGAGGTGGGGACGTTGGTGGGGCTCCAGTCGAGCGGAATAGTCCTCGGCACCGATCCGCTTGGGCATCGGCATGGGGTCTCCCGTCGTGGTGTGAGCTGTGTCGGAGGTGCTCAGGCTGTCGGCTTCATCCTGGGAAGTCGACCACGGGCGGGCCTCCCCATTGCTGACAGGTTTCCGACCGGTCCACCCACCCGCCCGACCACGGATGCGGGGAGACCCACGACCCCCTCGTGCATTCGCCCCGTGTTCGGCCACGAAAAACGGCCCCGCGGGTGCGAGGCCGTTCCAAAGGTGCTCCGACGGAGCGAGTTGTCGTGCCCAAGGTGGGACTCGAACCCACACATGTCTCCATACTGCATTTTGAGTGCAGCGCGTCTGCCAATTCCGCCACTTGGGCATGTCCGGGAAGGGGACCGTAGTGCGGGCCACCGCCGCCGGTGCGGATAACAGCATACATGATGGGTCTAGGCTGGAGACCGGTCCGCCCCTTCCGCGCCCGGGGGTGTGATGTGTCCCATGAGGCGCGTTCGCGGCACTCGTGGTTGGATGCCGTGTCGACACGACCAAGTTACCCCCAAACCTAGGAGTCCCCGTGACGGATTCGTCGAACACCCCGGAGCCCACTGCGCCCGGGGCACAACGGTCGGGCGCCGCAGACCCTGGCGCCGCGCAGCCCGACACCGCCCGCGCCGAGACGACCCACGTCGACGCCGCGCCCGCCCAGGACCACGCCGCCCGTTCCGAGGCGCAGGGTTCCGAAGCCAAGACGGTCGTCGTCGCGGAGGACGAGGCGCTGATCCGCATGGACATCGTCGAGATGCTCGAGGACGCCGGGTACCGCGTGGTGGCGCAGGCGGAGAACGGGGAGCGCGCCGTCGCCCTGGCCTCCGAGCACCGCCCGGACCTCGTGCTCATGGACGTGAAGATGCCCGTGATGGACGGGATCACCGCCGCGGAGCAGATCGCGCAGGACCGGATCGCGCCCGTGGTACTGCTCACCGCGTTCAGCCAGCGCGAGCTCGTGGAGCGTGCGCGGGAGGCTGGCGCCATGGCGTACGTGGTCAAGCCGTTCACCGTGGACGACGTGGTGCCCGCGATCGAGATCGCGATGTCTCGTTTCGAGGAGATCACGGCCCTCGAGAGCGAGGTCGCGGACATGAAGGAACAGTTCGCCACGCGCAAGCTCGTGGAACGCGCCAAGTCGCTGCTGCAGACCAAGATGGGTCTGTCCGAGCCCGAGGCGTTCCGCTGGATCCAGAAGACGTCCATGGATCGCAGGCTGTCGATGCGCGAGGTGGCCGAGGCGATCATCAGCCAGGTGGCCTGACGCCCCCGGGGCCCAGCTCGTCCCGGGCCGCACGCGGAACGCGCCCGTAGCTGTCCCTGGCCGTGCGGCGTCCCGCGCCCGTGTTCCGCCGGGGCCTGTGCCTGTCCGGGGGTGGCCCTAGGATGGAGCCGTGACTGAGACGAGCAAGCAGGCCAGCCAGGACGCCCCTGAGACCCGCACCGTGGTGATCGGTGAGAAGACCGAGCACCCGCAGGAGGTCTCGCTGCCCGTTCCGGTGTCCCGGCCCGAGAAGCGCTTGCTACTGATCGACGGCCACTCCCTGGCGTTCCGCGCATTCTTCGCGCTCTCCCGCGCTGCCGAGTACGGTGGGGGCCCCGGTTTCGTGACGTCCGACGGCGTCCACACCGAGGGCGTCTATGGATTCGTGAACACCATGGTCAAGCTCGTGCGCGAGGAGAAGCCCACCCACCTGGTCGTCTCCTTCGACCTCGAGGGCCCTACCCTGCGCTCCCAGGAGTATGGGGAGTACAAGGGCGGCCGGGACGAGACCCCGGAGGAGTTCCACGGGCAGGTCCCCAACATCCGACGCATCCTCGAGGCTGTTGGCATTCCGATCGTCACGAGCGAGGGCCACGAGGCGGACGATGTCCTGGCCACGCTCGCCACCACGGCCGCCGCCGAGGACTTCGAGGTGCTCGTGTTCTCGGGTGACCGGGACGCGTTCCAGATGATCACGGACCACGTGACGGTGGTCTACCCGGGCCGCACGCCGTCGGACCTGCGCCGCATGGACGCGCAGGCGGTCTTCGAGAAGTACAAGGTCGCCCCGCAGAACTACCCGGATCTCGCCGCGCTGACGGGGGAGACCGCGGACAACCTACCGGGTGTACCGGGCGTGGGTCCCGGCTTCGCGGCCAAGTGGATCACGTCCTACGGTCCCGTGGAATCGCTGCTCGAGCACGCGGACCGGATCACCGGCAAGAAGGGCGAGGCCCTGCGCGAGCACGAGGACCTCGTGCGGCGCAACCGCAAACTCAACCGCCTGGTCACGGACCTGCCCCTCGACGTGAACCTGGATCACGCGGTATTGCCCGAGGCCGATCCCGAGCGGGTCGGCGTGGTCTTCGACGAGCTCGAATTCGGTGCCCAGTTGCGCGGGCGTCTGCTCGAGGCCTTCGGTTCCCACGCTTCCGACGACGCCGCCGCCACGGTTCCCGAGGTCATCGACGTCACCCGGGTGCGCACCGCCCAGGAGTTCAGTGATTGGCTGGACGCGGGGGAGAAGGACGTGCCCATCGTCGTCCGCCGCTTGGCGCACGACCCCAAGGCACCCTCCGGCGCGGAGGTGACCACCCTCATGCTCATGAACCAGGGCGGTGCCGCCGTGGACCTCGTGACCGCGGACCAGGAGCTGACCATCGCCGTCGAGGAATGGCTCGCAGACCCGGCGGCGCCCAAGATCGTGGACGGCCTCAAGGACCTGTACCACGGTCTGATCCAGCGCGGGATCGAGCTCGCCGGTGTCGTGGACGACGTCCAGCTCTCCGGCTACCTCGTGCGGCCCGCGCTGCGTTCCTACGAGCTGGACGCCCAACTGAGCCACCACCTGGAGGTGGAGGTGCCCCGCGCGGACGAGTCCGCGGCGTGGGAGAAAAACGGACAGACCGAACTCTCGCTGGACGCGTCGGACGAACAGGACGAGCTGGCCGGTGTGAGCGACGCCGAACTGCGTCGCCAGGCCACGCTCGGTTCCGCGTGCCGGCAGTTGAGCGAACACCTGCGCGGGCTGCTCGAGGCCGACGGCCAACTGGGGCTGCTCACGGATCTGGAGATGCCCCTCGCGGTGATCCTCGCCCGGATGGAGGCCACGGGGATCGCGATGGACCGCCCAGGTATCGACCGGTTGTTCGACGACCTCCAGCAACCGATCGACCAGGCCTTCGAGCAGGCGCAGGCGCAGATCGACCACGAGATCAACCTGGGTTCCACCAAGCAACTGCAGGCCGTGATGTTCGAGGAACTCGGCCTGCCCAAGACCAAGAAGACCAAGACCGGGTACACCACGGACGCCGCGGCGGTCGCGGACCTGCTCGGACGCGTGGACCCCGAGACCCAGGGTTCGCGGTTCCTCGTGGCGCTCATGAACTGGCGCGAGTACTCCAAGCTCAAGCAGATCGTGGCCGGATTGCGGGACGCGATCGCCGAGGACGGGCGCATCCACACCACGTACCAGCAGACCGTGGCGGCCACCGGACGGCTGTCCTCCACGGGTCCCAACCTGCAGAACATCCCCGTGCGCACCGAGCAGGGCCAGCGCATCCGCGACGTGTTCGTGGTGGGGGAGGACTCCCAGGGCCCGTTCGAATGCCTCATGACCGCGGACTACTCCCAGATCGAGATGCGGATCATGGCCCACCTGTCCGGGGACGAGGGGCTGATCGAGGCGTTCCGTGGCGGGGAGGACCTGCACCGGTTCGTGGGCTCGCGCGTGTTCGACGTGGCCCCGGAGGACGTCACCCCTCAGATGCGTTCCAAGGTCAAGGCCATGAGTTACGGCCTCGTCTACGGGCTGAGCTCCTACGGCCTGTCCCAGCAGCTGAACATCGGCGTGGACGAGGCCCGCACCATGATGAGCGGCTACTTCGAACGCTTCGGCGGCGTGCGGGACTTCCTGCGCGGCGTCGTCGAGGAAGCCCGTTCCAAGGGCTACACCGAAACGATCGACGGGCGACGCCGCTACCTCCCGGACCTCACGAGCGACAACCGCCAGGCCCGCCAGGCCGCCGAGCGCATGGCCCTGAACGCACCCATCCAGGGGTCGGCCGCGGACATCATCAAGAAGGCCATGATCGGCGTGGACCGGGCCCTGCGCGAGGACGACCTGCGCTCGCGGGTGCTGCTGCAGGTCCACGACGAACTCATCGTGGAGGTCGCCCCGGGGGAGACGGAGCGGGTCGAGGAGATCCTGCGCACCGAGATGGCCGGGGCCGCGGAACTGACCGTGCCCCTGGACGTCAACGTGGGCACGGGGCGGACATGGCACCAGGCCGCCCACTGACCGCCTGAGCGCACGGACCACTCAGCCCGCCGCTCGGCGCCGCAGCAGGCCGTGCACCCAGCACGACACCCGCCACCGCGCGGCGGGCCATGGCACACCCGAACCGCCCGAGTCACGACGAGGAGCATCATGAACGCGACACCCCGGCACGAGCAGACCCGCGAGAGCGAGTACAGCGCCCGCGGGAACGACTACGTCCTGCGCCGCTTTCTCGCGAACGAGGGTGGCACGGACGCGAACCCCGAGTTCGTGGAGTGGAACCGGGCGGTCGCCCAGGGGTTCCACGGCCGTGAACCGGGGCAGGAGGCCACCGAGCGCAACCTGCGATCGATGCGCGCCGCTGGCACCCGGTTCCGCGCCGCATACACCGCGGACCCCGTGCCCACAGCCGCGCTGGGGGCCGAGCGACCCGTGGCCACGTTCTGCTCGTGGGACTCGGAGCTGACGCTCGGGGAAGGGCGCAGCGTGCCCGCGTGGTTGGTCTCTGAGGTCACGGTGCGCCCAACCCATGCCCGGCGAGGACTGTTGCGCCGGCTCATGACCACCGACCTGACCGAGGCCCACGAGGCGGGGTTCCCGATCGCGGCGCTCACCGCCTCCGAGGCCACGATCTACGGTCGCTTCGGTTTCGGTGCGGGCACGTTCAACACCGAGATCACGGTGGACGCGCACACGCGGTTGCAGTTGAAGGCCCCGACCGTGGGCACGGTGGAAATGGCCGACAACCACGCCGTGGCCGAGCTGGCGCCGAGCATCTTCGATCGCTTCCACCGCGTGACGGCGGGCTCCCTCACGCGCACTCAGAAGTGGTGGGACATTATCTCCGGTCGGTGGAACTGGGACCAGGAGGGCGCGGATCCTGAGATCCGCACCGCGGTGCACTACGACGCCCGGGGTGAGGCGGACGGCTACGTGAGCTACAAGTTCGTCTCCACCCAGGGGTTCCAGGGGTACCTGAAGGTCGTGGACCTCGTGTCCCCGAGCTCGCAGGTGCGCATCGCCCTGTGGGAGTACCTGTGCAACCTGGACCTCGTCACGGAGGTGCGCTACAACAGCGCCCAGATGGAAGACCCGCTCATGTGGGGCATGGTGGACATGTCCGCCTACACCGTGCGCAAGCGCTACGAGCGACTGTGGTTGCGCGTCCTGGACCCGGTGGCGGCCCTGTCCGCCCGGCACTACACGTCCCACCGCAAGGTCAGGATGTCGGTCGTGGACTCCATGGGCTTCGCGGACGGGATCTACGAGATCGACACCACCGGTGATGCCCCCCGCGTGGAACGCGTAGCGGACCGCCCGCGCACACAGGACGATCTCGCGGGGAAGTCCATGCCCGCCGTGGAACTGTCCGACGGCGCGGACGTCGCCCTGAACGTCGATTCGCTCGGCTCGCTGTACCTTGGGGCCGTCAAGGCGTCCACGCTGCACTACGCGGGGCTGCTGCGCGTGCGCGACGACGCCGCCCTGCGGGACATCCAGGCGCTCATGTCCACGCCCACCCACCCGTACTGCATCTCCCCGTTCTGAGCGCGGCTCGCGCAGCGCGCGGACGCACCCTCCAGGCTTGAACCGGCACGGTTTCGGGCCTAGACTGGAGCGGTGCGTGTATTCGCACGCCCACATCAAGCGTGACGTCGCCAATCCGGTGCGCCCCACAGGGCGGGGTTGGTGACACCAAACCATCACATCAATTTCATCGGAGTCCCTACTACATGACCACCACCACCCAGCAGGTCGCCGTCAACGACATCGGAACCGAAGAGGATTTCCTCGCCGCTGTCGACGCGACCATCAAGTACTTCAACGACGGCGACCTCGTGGAAGGCACCGTCGTCAAGGTCGACCGCGACGAGGTCCTCCTGGACATCGGGTACAAGACCGAAGGTGTCATCCCCTCTCGTGAGTTGTCCATCAAGCACGACATCAACCCCGATGACGTCGTGGCTGTGGGTGACGAGGTGGAGGCTCTGGTCCTCACCAAGGAGGACAAGGAAGGTCGCCTGATCCTCTCCAAGAAGCGCGCTCAGTACGAGCGCGCCTGGGGCGACATCGAGAAGGTCAAGGACGAGGACGGCGTCGTCACCGGCACCGTCATCGAGGTCGTCAAGGGCGGCCTCATCCTGGACATCGGCCTGCGTGGCTTCCTGCCCGCCTCCCTCGTGGAGATGCGCCGCGTCCGCGACCTCGCTCCGTACATCGGTCAGCAGCTCGAGGCCAAGATCATCGAGCTGGACAAGAACCGCAACAACGTGGTGCTCTCCCGCCGTGCGTGGCTCGAGCAGACCCAGTCCGAGGTGCGCGCCAACTTCCTGCAGCAGCTGCAGAAGGGCCAGGTCCGCACGGGCACCGTGTCCTCGATCGTCAACTTCGGTGCGTTCGTGGACCTCGGCGGTGTTGACGGTCTGGTGCACGTCTCCGAGCTGTCCTGGAAGCACATCGACCACCCCTCCGAGGTCGTCGAGGTCGGTCAGGAAGTCACCGTCGAGGTGCTGGACGTGGACATGGATCGCGAGCGTGTGTCGCTCTCGCTCAAGGCCACCCAGGAAGATCCGTGGCAGCTGTTCGCCCGCACCCACGCCCTGGGCCAGGTCGTCCCCGGCAAGGTCACCAAGCTGGTTCCCTTCGGTGCGTTCGTTCGCGTCGAGGACGGCATCGAGGGCCTCGTGCACATCTCCGAGCTGGCGCAGCGTCACGTGGACATGGCCGAGCAGGTCGTCTCCGTGAACGAGGAGCTGTTCGTCAAGGTCATCGACATCGACCTGGACCGCCGCCGGATCTCGTTGTCCCTCAAGCAGGCCAACGAGGGTGTGGACCCGGACTCCACCGAGTTCGATCCCGCCCAGTACGGCATGGCCGCCGAGTACGACGAGCAGGGCAACTACAAGTACCCCGAGGGCTTCGATCCCGAGACCAACGAGTGGATCGAGGGTTATGAGGAACAGCGCGCCGCGTGGGAGGAGCAGTACGCTCAGGCCCAGGCCCGCTGGGAGGCGCACAAGGAGCAGGTGCGCAAGCACCTGCAGGAAGACCAGGATGCGGCGACCACTTCGTCCTCCTCGTCCTCCCCGAGCCACTCCTCCGGCCCCACGAGCTACTCTTCCGAGGCTCCGGCCGAGGACGCCGGGACGCTCGCGTCCGACGAGGCCCTCGCCGCTCTGCGCGAGAAGCTCACCGGTCACTGAGTCGCACGCGGCGGCCCGTGAGCTCGCCGTGAGGTGAATCCGAGAGGTCCCGCTCCCCGTCACGGGGAGCGGGACCTTTCACATGTCCGGGACGTCCTCCCACCGGGCGGGTCCCTCGTGGACGCTCGCGTGGCCCGCGGTGATACTCGCAAGGGCTGCCCGGGCATCGTCGATGGCGCCGGGGAGGTCCGCCACGAGCAGGCGCAGGGTCGCGTCCGCGGAGCCGTAACCGGTGGGCAGGACCGTGAACCCGCGAGCGCGCATCTGGGACTCCACGCGGCCGGCCTCGGCGTAGGGGAGCAGCAGGGTCAGTTCGCGGCAGCGCATCCTGCGCACGAGCGGGGCGGTGTCCAGCGCGGCGGCCACGGCACCGGAGTAGGCGCGCACGAGCCCGCCGGCCCCGAGCTTGACCCCGCCGAACCACCGCACGACCACGGCACACACGTCCGAGAGGTCACCGGCCTCGTCCGCGGTGCGTTGCCGGGTCGTGGCGTGCGCGGTCAGCGCCTGCAGCATGGGCATGCCCGCGGTACCCGCCGGTTCGCCGTCGTCGGACGAGCGCGTCGTGGCGCGCGTGGGTCCGAGCACGAACGCCGAGCAGTGGTGACGGGCGTCCCGGTGTTCGGCGGCCACACGGGTGATGAACTCGCGGGCTTCCGCTTCCGTGTCCACGCGGGTGAGTAGTGCCAGGAACCGGGACTTCTTGATCTCGAGCTCCACGCTATGCACGATGCCCCGGCGCGGGACGGTGTAGGACACGCGCGAGTCCGCGGCGTCGTGGGAGAGGGATTCGGCGGGCACACCACCAGTGTAGGGACGCGCCGATCCGGGGGCTCGTGGTCGCGCGGGGGGGCCGGGACGGTCCCGGGGCGCCCGCTGAGCACGGGAGGGCCACTACAGTGAGACCTGCCGCGCCGACGCGGCCACGTGCCACCGCCTCCCATCGGAAAGCTGACCTGTGCTCAATCGTCTTCACGACCGACTGGGGTTGCGCACGACCCCGTCCATCTTCTTCGTCTCGGCCGCGCTGATCGTTGTCTTCACGCTCGCCATGAGTCTGTTCCCGGGGCCCGTGCAATCGGTCTTCGGCGTGGTCTCCCATGCGTTGCGCTACCAGACGGGATGGTTCTACACCTTCAGCGTGACCGCTCTCGTGATCTTCGCGATCGGTCTGGCACTGAGCCGCTACGGTCGCGTGAAGATCGGCGACGACGATTCCGTCCCGGAGTACTCCGGGATCGCGTGGTTCGGGATGCTCTTCGCGGCGGGCGTGGGCGCCGTGCTGATGTTCTGGGGTGTGGCCGAACCCGTCAACCACTACGCGAACCCACCCATGTACGGCACCGAACCCGCCTCGGACCGCGCCGCAGTGGAGGCCCTGAACATCGCCAACTTCCACTTCGGCGTGCACATGTGGGCGATCCTCGCCGTCCCCGGTCTGACGTTCGGGTACTTCACGTACAAGCGCAAACTGCCCCCGCGCGTCTCGTCCGCGTTCCACCCGGTGCTCGGGGACGGCATCCACGGCCCGTGGGGAAAAGCGATCGACGTGCTCTCGATCGTCGCGACCGTGTTCGGGCTCGCGGTGTCCGTGGGGCTCGGGGCGCTGCAGATCAACAGCGGCCTCACATACGTCTACGGCATCCCGATGGAGGGGTGGATCCAGGCGGCCATCATCGCGCTGATCACGGCGGTGGGCCTGGCGTCCGTGCTCGCGGGCATGGAGAAGGGCGTCAAGCGACTGTCGTACGCGAACATCGTCCTGGCCGTGGCCCTGTTGCTGTTCGTGCTCATGGCCGGGGCCACCATGGACACGATGCGCAGCATCGTGGAGTCCGTGGGTGGCTACGTGAACCAGTTGCCCACGCTCGCGTTCTTCAACGACACGTTCGGCGGCGGCACGTGGTCCGGTGACTGGACGGTGTTCTACTGGGCCTGGACCGTCACATGGGCGCCGTTCGTGGGGATGTTCGTGGCCAAGATCTCGCGCGGGCGCACGATCCGCCAGTTCGTGGTGGGGGTGCTCGGCGTCCCGTCGTCGTTCGTGGCGGTGTGGATGGCCATCTACGGATACAGCGCGATCCGCATCGACCGCGCTCCCGAGACGCAGGGCAGTCTCACGGACACCATCGTCACGCAGGGCAACGTGGAGGCCGCGCTGTTCCAGTTGCTCGGGTCCATGCCGTGGTTCGCGGTCACCGCGCTCGTGGCGCTCGTGGTCATCACGATCTTCTTCATCACCTCGATCGACTCCGGCGCGCTCGTGATGGACGCAATGGCCAATGGCCACGAGGACGAAGGCCCGCGCCGGCAGCGGATCTTCTGGACGCTCGCCGTGGGCGCGGTGTGTGCCGCGATCATCACGACCTCCGGCGAGAACGGGCTCAACGCCCTGCAGGAGGTCATCATCGTGATCGGTGCTCCCGTGATGGTCCTGGAGGTCCTGCAGGCCGGGATGCTGTTGCGGGCGTTACGCCAGGACGCCGGTACCGCGCGTCCCATGCGCACACGGCAGTGGAAGAAGGTGCTGCCCGCGGAGGAGTACCACCGCAGGGCGCAGCAGGACACCGCCGCGATCGAGGACTACGTCATCCGTCCCGAGTACGAGGTGGGCACCGAACCCGATCACGACACCCATCAGCCCCGCACGTGGCACTGGCAGCGGGAGCAGGAGGGCCGGCCGGTGTTCCAGCTCGCACTCACCGGCGGGCCGTCGGCGGGCAAGCACACCGTGGCCCGCGAGTTCGAGGCGCTGGGCGCCGTCGTCGTGGACAGCTCAGCGCTGTGGGGCGAGCTCCTGAGCCCGGGCACGGACACGCGCGCGGACGTCGAGCGCGTCTTCGGGGAGCAGTTGCGCGCCCGGGGGGTCTCTTCGCAGGACAAGGCCGCTGCGGCCGAGGCGCTCGACGACCTGATGACTCACAACGACGCCGCCAGGGCCCGCGCCCACGAACTGTTGCTCCCCGCGCTGCGGGAGGCGGCGCGGCGTCGTGCCCGGGACGCGGGACCCGACAGCGTGGTCGTGCAGGTGATCCGGGACCCCCTCGAGGCGGACCAGGGGGACCGGTTCGACCTCGTCGTGGCCGTCGACGCGCCCGTGGAGGACCGGGTGCGGAGGTTGCGCGCGGGTAAGGGCCTGCCCGCCGAGGACGCGTGGGACCGGGTGGACGTGGCCGCCGGGCCGGAGGAGATCCGGGCGGTCGCGGACGAGGTGATCGTCAACGACGGTGACCTCCACGGTCTGCGGGAGCGCTCCCGCGAGATCTGGCGCGACCACGTGCTCCCGGCACTGGGCCGGGACCAGGACACGGAAGGACACCGTCATGACTGAGCTGTTGCGCAGACCCGGCCACACCGAGACCCTGCGGGTCGGGCTGACGGGCGGGATCGCCTCGGGCAAGTCCACCGTCTCGCGGCGGCTGAGCGAGCTCGGGGCGCTCGTCGTGGACGCGGACGCGATCGCCCGGGCCCTACAGGAACCGGGGGAACCAGGCTACGAGGCCATGGTGGCCCACTTCGGTGAGCGGATCGTGCAGCCGGACTCGGGCGCACTGGACCGCGCGGCGGTCGCGGCCATCGTGTTCGACGACCCCGAGCAGCTCGCGGCCCTGAACGGGATCATCCACCCGCTCGTGCGGCGCGAGACCGCGCGGCTCGTGAGTGAGGTGCCGCCGGGGGGAGTGGTGGTCCACGACATCCCGCTGCTCGTGGAGACCGGTCAGTACGGGACGATGGACGAGGTGCTCGTGGTGCAGGCGCCCGAGGACGAGCGGGTGCGGCGGATGGTCGAGGACCGCGGGATGAGCCTGGAGGACGCCCGCCGCCGGATCGCGGCCCAGGCCACCGACGAGCAGCGCCGGGCGGTGGCCACGGCAGTCCTCGACAATTCCACGACCGTCGAGGACCTGCTCGCGCAGGTGGACGAGTGGTGGCGCACGCGGGTCCTGTGAGCAGTTCCGGAGCGATGCGAGCCGCCCGGATCCGTGTCTGAGTCGGCGCGTACGCTGGGTCCATGTCGCTCGCACAGAAGATCAATCGTGTGGTCGCCCCGTTCGAGGTCGTGTCCGAGTACCAGCCCGCCGGTGACCAGCCCAAGGCCATCGCGGACCTGTCCCGCCGGATCGAGGGCGGGGAGAAGGACGTGGTACTCATGGGCGCCACGGGCACGGGTAAGTCCGCGACCGCCGCGTGGCTCATCGAGGCCGTCCAGCGGCCCACGCTGTTGCTCGTGCA
Source organism: Kocuria sp. UBA1838 (assembly GCF_002338785.1). Classification (NCBI taxonomy): domain Bacteria; kingdom Bacillati; phylum Actinomycetota; class Actinomycetes; order Micrococcales; family Micrococcaceae; genus Kocuria; species Kocuria sp. UBA1838. Next base: position 22,686 of record NZ_DDIY01000011.1, read on the forward strand.
GAACAAGACCCTGGCCGCCCAGCTGGCCAACGAGCTGCGCGAACTGCTGCCCAACAACGCCGTTGAGTACTTCGTCTCCTACTACGACTACTACCAGCCGGAGGCCTACGTCCCCCAGACGGACACCTTCATCGAGAAGGACTCCTCGATCAACGAGGAGGTCGAGCGGTTGCGGCACTCCGCGACCAATGCCCTGCTGACCCGCCGCGACACCGTGGTGGTCTCCACAGTGTCCTGCATCTACGGTCTGGGTACCCCGGAGGAGTACGTCAAGCAAATGGTCACCCTGGCCGTGGGCCAGGAGATGGACAGGGACACCCTGCTGCGTCAGTTCGTGAACATGCAGTATGTGCGCAACGACGTGGACTTCCACCGCGGGACGTTCCGCGTGCGCGGGGACACCGTGGAGATCATCCCCATGTACGAGGAACTCGCGGTGCGCATCGAGTTCTTCGGGGACGAGATCGAGGCGATCTACACGCTGCACCCGCTCACGGGGGAGATCGTAAACGAGGAGCAGGAGATGTACGTCTTCCCCGCCTCGCACTACGTGGCCGGTGCGGAACGCATGGCCTCGGCGATCGAGTCCATCCAGAAGGAGCTGCAGGAGCGGCTGCAGGAGCTCGAGTCGCAGAACAAGCTCGTGGAGGCCCAGCGGTTGCGCATGCGCACCACCTACGACCTCGAGATGATGGAACAAATGGGCTACTGCAACGGGATCGAGAACTACTCGCTGCACATCGACGGCCGCCCGCGCGGTTCCGCTCCCCACTGTCTGCTGGATTACTTCCCGGACGACTTCCTGCTCATCATCGACGAGTCCCACGTGACCGTGCCGCAGATCGGTGGCATGTACGAGGGGGACATGTCCCGCAAGCGCACGCTGGTGGAACACGGCTTCCGGTTGCCGTCCGCCATGGACAACCGCCCCCTGAAATGGGACGAGTTCCTGGAACGAATCGGGCAGACCATGTACATGTCCGCGACCCCGGGGCCGTACGAGATGTCCAAGGTGGACTCCGTGGTGGAGCAGATCATCCGCCCCACGGGACTCGTGGACCCCCAGGTGATCGTCAAACCCACCAAGGGCCAGATCGATGACCTGCTGGAACAGATCGAGTTGCGCGTGGAACGCGACGAACGCGTCCTGGTGACCACGCTGACCAAGCGCATGGCGGAGGACCTCACCGAGTACCTCATGGAACACGGTGTGCGGGTCCAGTACCTGCACTCGGACGTGGACACCCTCAAGCGCGTGGAACTGCTGCGGGACCTGCGCATGGGCGCGTTCGACGTCCTCGTGGGCATCAACCTGTTGCGCGAGGGCCTGGACCTGCCCGAGGTCTCCCTCGTGGCCATCCTGGACGCGGACAAGGAAGGCTTCCTGCGTTCCACCACGTCCCTGATCCAGACGATCGGTCGCGCCGCCCGTAACGTCTCGGGTGAGGTCCACATGTACGCGGACAAGATCACCAATTCCATGAACGTGGCGATCGAGGAGACCAACCGCCGCCGGGAGATCCAGGTCGCGTACAACGAGGAACACGGGATCGATCCGCAACCGCTGCGCAAGCGGATCGCGGACATCACCGATCAGTTGGCACGCGAGGACGAGGACACCCGCACCCTGCTGGCCCAGCGCGCCGCCGCCAACAATCACACCGCTCCCGTCAAGGGCGGTAAGGGCAAGGCCAC
>NZ_DDIY01000011.1:24541-130868 GCF_002338785.1 Kocuria sp. UBA1838
TCAGGCCGCGGCCGCCGCGGAGTCCAAACTGCTGCGCGACGGTGTCGCGGCCGCACCCGCCGAGGACCTCGTGGATCTGATCGAGGACCTCAGTGAGCAGATGCGCAACGCCGCCGCCGAGCTGAAGTTCGAGCTGGCCGGGCGGCTGCGGGACGAGATCGCGGACCTCAAGAAGGAACTGCGGCGCATGAAGGACGCCGGCCACGCGTGAGCCGATCGCACCTCTTACGGCGAGTTGTTAGTCAGGTAAACTTCCCGAGTTACCCAGCCCGTTCCCGGGCTGTTGCATACGTCGTTCTCGCCTAAGGGGTGCTCGTGGAGGTTTCCGGTCTGCAATGGGGGGTCACCATCGCGGTGATCGTGGGGTTGCTCGCGTACGACTTCATCTTCCACGCGCGCAAACCGCACGAACCCAGCATCAAGGAAGCGGCGCTGTGGACCAGCCTGTATGTGTCCCTGGCCCTGATCTTCGGCCTGCTGATCCTGTTCTGGGACGGCCCGGGCTTCGCGGCGCAGTACTACGCGGGCTTCGTGACCGAGCAGGCCCTGTCCGTGGACAATCTGTTCGTGTTCTTGATCATCATGGCGTCCTTCAAGGTGCCCCGGGCGGACCAGCAAAAGGTGCTCCTGTTCGGCATCGTGGTGGCTCTGATCGCCCGCACGGTGTTCATCTTCATCGGCGCGGCCGCGATCAACCGGTGGTCCGCGCTGTTCTACGTGTTCGGTCTGTTCCTGCTCTACACCGCGGGCAACCTGGTCAAGGGTGAGGTCACGGACAAGGACGAGGGAGACGAGGCCAACAACGTGATGGTTCGTCTGGCCAAGCGCTTCCTCAAGACCACGGACGAGTACGACGGCGACAGGCTGTTCACCGAGGTCGACGGCAAGCGCGTGATGACCCCCATGCTGCTGGTCATGGTGGCCATCGGGCTCACGGACATCATGTTCGCCCTGGACTCCATTCCCGCGATCTTCGGTCTCACCCAGGAGACCTACATCGTGTTCACGGCCACCGCGTTCTCCCTCATGGGTCTGCGTCAGCTGTACTTCCTGATCGACGGTCTGCTGGACCGGTTGATCTACCTCTCGTGGGGTCTCGCGATCATCCTGGGCTTCATCGGCGTGAAGCTCATCCTGCACGCCCTGCACGAGAACACCCTGCCGTTCATCAACGACGGCGAGCCCGTGCACGTGGTCGAGGTGACCACCGGGTTCTCACTGGCCGTGATCCTGGGGGTGTTGATCGTGACCGTGCTCGCATCGCTGTTCAGCCCCAAGGGCCGCGCGGTGCGCATCGTCAACGGCGCGCGCGACTGGGCCGAACGCTACCTGGACCTACCCGAGGACGCGCCCCGGGACGAGCGGGTCAAGGCCGCGGAGAAGATGACCAAGTACCGGGAACTGCTGCCCACCGTGAAGGAGAAGTACCGGGACGAGCTCATCGAGTCCGAGGCCCGCTACCACGACCTGCTCGAACGGGCCCACGGATTGCGTCAGCACCGGCTCGCCCGGACCGAGAACCGCTGAGTTCGCGTCTCGCCCGAGGGCCCGTCCAGGGCCCGCCACCGTGGCCCGCTCACGGATCCGCCACGAGGCCCCGCCGGTGCACCGGTGGGGCCTCGCCCGTCACCGCGTGCCTCCACGCCGGGAAACCGGTACACTCTTGCCTGATCAAGGGAGTATCCCATCACTTCCGTGCACGTCAGTACGTCGGGCGCCGTCGCCGGGCCGGGCACGGACCACGCCGCACCCCGTCCTCCGCGTGAGGGCCGGCGCGTGGGGGAGAGACTTGTGCGGTACACCTCACCCACAAGGAGACCCTCCGTGGAGATCACATCCTTCCAATGGGGCATCACGATCGCCCTGATCGTGGGCCTGCTGGCCTACGACTTCATCTTCCACGTGCGTAAGGCGCACGAACCGTCGATCAAGGAAGCGGCCATCTGGTCCGCGGCGTACGTGGGCATCGCGTTGCTGTTCGGCTTCGTGATCCTGTGGCTGGACGGCCCCACGCTCATGGCCGAGTACTACGGCGGCTACGTCACGGAGAAGGCGTTGTCGGTGGACAACCTCTTCGTGTTCCTGATCATCATCGGCTCGTTCGCGGTGCCCCGGGCGGACCAGCAGAAGGTGCTGCTGTTCGGCATCATCTTCGCGTTGATCGCCCGCACGGTGTTCATCTTCATCGGCGCGGCCGCGATCAACACCTTCGCGTGGGTCTTCTACCTCTTCGGCCTGATCCTGATCTTCACCGCGGGCAACCTGATCAAGGGCGAGGTCACGGACGACAAGTCGGACGAGGCCAACAACATCGTGGTGCGCCTGGCCAAGAAGGTCTTCCACACCACGGACTACTACGACGGCGACAAGCTGTTCACGAGGCACAACGGCAAGCGCGCGCTGACCCCCATGCTGCTCGTGATGGTCGCGATCGGTGGCACGGACATCCTCTTTGCCCTGGACTCGATCCCCGCGATCTTCGGCCTCACGCAGGAGCCGTACATCGTGTTCACGGCCACCGCGTTCTCCCTCATGGGTCTGCGCCAGTTGTACTTCCTGATCGACGGTCTGCTGGACCGGTTGATCTACCTCTCGTGGGGCCTGTCCATCATCCTCGCGTTCATCGGTGTGAAGCTCATCCTGCACGCGCTGCACGAGAACACCCTGCCGTTCATCAACGACGGCGAGCACGTGGCCGTCGCCGAAATTGGGATCGGCACGTCCCTCACGGTGATTATCTCCGTGCTCGTGCTCACCGTCCTCATCTCGCTGTACAGCCCCAAGGGCCGCGCGCTGCGCACCATCCAGAAGACGCAGGACCTCACCGAGAAGTACCTGGCTCTCCCGCAGGACGCGGACGCCGAGGAGCGTCACAAGATCGCCAGGGAGCTCGCGCGGCTGCAGAAGCGTTTCCCGCGGATCTCGGAGAAGCACAAGAACGAGCTGATCGATTCCCGCGCTCGGTTCCGTAAGATGCTCGAGACCGCCCGGGGTCAGCACCGCGAGTTCGAAGAGACCGGCCGGGTGCAGACCCCCTCCCCGGACTTCGCCGAGGAGAGCCACCGCGACGACACCGCCTCCCCGGCCGCCCCGGGGGCCGACACGGGCAAGGCCGCTCCGGCGGGTGAAGCGGCCGCGGACGCCACACCGGGTGCGGGGACCGCCCGCGGCGACTCCTCGGGCGGGGGCTCGACCGCGGCGCGGTAGCCATCCAGCTGCCCGAGGCGTACGACGACGCCGCTCGAACCGGTCTGCGGGGCCCGTTCCCTATCCTGGGAACGGGCCCCGCGCCGTCGTGCACCACAGCGCAGCACCGGCGAACAACTCGGCCCATAGCAGGGAGACGAGGGTGCCGATGATGAACTGTTCGCGCTGCTGGGCGTTGGTGAACTCGCCGTAGCGGGCCAGGCCCTTGATCGCCACGACCACGCCGATCCCGGCGACCATGCCCGTGAGCAGCGAGACGATGGCGCCGGCGCGTTCCAGCGCACCGATGACGAGACCTCCGCGCAGCGGCGGGTCCACGGGTTCCGCCGTGGCCTCGGAGTCGTCCCACGGGCTCTTCGCCGGACGCGGGCGTTCGTGGGAGACGTCCGCGAAGCGGAAGACCCCGCGCACCACAGGGTCGCCGGACAGGGCCCCGGCGATCAGCAGCGCGGGATAGGCCCATTCCCGGGGCACGGTCCCCGCGAGCACGGTCCAGATCGCGGTGGTCAGCACCAGGGCTGCGGGGAGGACCGCGGTGGTGAGCGGGCGCAGGAAGCTCACGCGTCACCGCCCGAGGTGGTGTCGCCGCTCGAGGCGACATCCTCCGGCGAGGAGGCGTTCTTCGAGGAGATGGCGTCCTGCGCTGAGGGGGCCGCGGCGTCCGGAGCGTGGCCGGAGGGGGAGTGCTCGTCCGCGAGTCGGAACAACGCCTCGAGGGTCTCGTGGACCGTGTGTTCCTCGTGCCACAGCGCTGCGCTGAGCCGCCGGGACACCGAGGACTGGGTGATCCCGAGCCCCTCGGCGATCTCCTGTTGCGTGAGCCCCCGGTCGGCGAGTTCCGTGGCCTGCGCCCCGGCCTCGGAACGCCGGGCCCGCACGGCGCACACCAGATCCACCACGCTGCCCGCGCGCCGCGCCCACTCGTTGCCGGCCACGACCGGACGGCCGCGCTCCTTCGCGGCGTTCACGGCATCCCGCGCGGCCACGAAGGCCTCGCCCGTAGCTTCGCGCACGGACGACGGCAGGGGGTCGTCCACCGCGCCGATGCCCACGCCCACGTGCCAGTGCCCGGCGTCGGCGAGCGCGAGGACCGCGCGGACGATCGCGGCGGCGTCGTCGTAGAGCGCCTGCAGCTCATCGCCCGCGCTGATCTCCCAATCGAGGACCGGGCGGGGGAGTTCCTCCTGCAGAGCCGTGCGCTGCCGTCGCATGTGCAGCTCGGCGGCGCGGCCGCGGGAATCGCGGCGGTCGATCGTCAGGGCGAACACGAACTCCTCCTCACCCTATGCATCCTAAAGTGCATATTATCCGATGATGCGTCTCCACATGCATGACTTCCGGGATGACCGGTGCTCAGCGTCTCGTGTCGGTGATGGGACCCACGTTGTCCACGAGGACCACGGGGAAGCCGTCCTCGTCCGACGCCGCGAGGTCGACGCGCGCGTTGATACCCCAGTCGTGGTGCCCGTCCGGATCGTCGAAGACCTGCGTGACGGTCCAGAACCCGGTCATTCCCTCCGGGTCCTCGGTGATGCGGATCAGGGACGGCCCGCGGGACTGGGCGTCCGTGTAGATGTCCTCGTACTCGTCGAAGTACGTGTCCATCGCGTCCGCCCAGCGGTCGCGGTCCCACCCGGTCCTCTCGTCCAGGGCCCCGAGCACCTTGTCCTTCTCCTGCGCGAACAGTTCCACGCGCTGGAACAAGGCATTGCGCACCATCACGCGGAACGCACGGGGGTTCGCGGTGACGCCCTCCGGCTGTTCGGCCACGAGTTCCTTGAGGGAGTCCGCGCCCGTGCCCATGGGGGATTCCTCCCCGGAGGCCAGCTTCTCCCATTCGTCCAGCAGGGAGTTGTCGGTCTGGCGGATGCTCTCCCCGAGCCATTCCACCAGGTCGGTGAGCGACTCGGTCGTGGCGTCCACCGGGACCGTCTGGCGCAGGGCCTTGTACGCGTCCGAGAGGTAGCGCAGCAGGATGCCCTCGGAGCGGGCGAGACCGTAGAACTGCACGTAGTCCCCGAACGTCATGGCGCGCTCGTACATGTCCCGCACCACGGACTTGGGGGAAAGCTCGAACTGTGCGACCCACGGGGCGGAGGTTCGGTAGGTCTCGAACGACTGCTCGAGCAGTTCCCGCAACGGCTGGGGGTACGTGATTTCGTCCAACTCGCGCATGCGTTCCATGTACTCGAGGCCGTCGGCCTTCATGGTCGCGAGCGCCTCGCCCTTGACCTTCTTCTCCTGCAGGTTCAGCACCTGGCGCGGTTTCTCCAGCGTGGCCTCGATGACCGAGACGACGTCGAGCGCGTACGTCTCCGACTCCGGGTCCAGCAGGGTGAGCGCGGCCAGCGCGAACGGGGACAGCGGCTGGTTCAGCGCGAAGTTCTCCTGCAGCTCGACCGTGAGCCGGTAGCGGCGCCCGGTCTCGTCCGGCTCAGACAGGCGTACGACGACGCCCGCGCGCAGCAGTTCCTTGAGGATCGCGAGCGCCTGGCGCAGCAGCAGGCGTTGGCGCGGCCGTGGTTCGTCCACGCTCGTGAGCAAGCGGTACCCGGCGCCGATGTTGTCCCCCGGCCGCTGCAGCATGTTCAGGACCATGGAGTGGGTGATCGCGAAGGAGGACGTGAGCTGTTCGGGCTGGGCGGCCACGAGCGACTCGAACGTCTTGCGGCTCCAGGACACGAAGCCCTCCGGCGGTTTCTTCTTGGGCACCTGACGCAGTTTCTTCTGATCGTCCCCGTGCTTGGCCCGGGCCTTGGCCATGGCGCGTTCGTTCTCGATGACGTGCTCGGGGGCCTGGACCACCACGGTCCCCGCGGTGTCGTAGCCGGCGCGGCCCGCGCGGCCCGCGATCTGGTGGAACTCGCGGGCGCTGAGCCGGCGGGTGCGGCGACCGTCGAACTTGGACAGCGCCGTGATCAGCACGGTGCGGATGGGCACGTTGATCCCCACGCCTAGGGTGTCCGTCCCGCAGATCACCTTGAGCAGCCCGGTCTGGGCGAGCTGCTCCACGAGGCGGCGGTACTTGGGCAGCATGCCCGCGTGGTGCACCCCGATCCCGTGCCGCACGAGCCGGTTGAGCGTCTTGCCGAAGCCCGCGGAGAAGCGGAAGTCCTTGATCAGCTCCGCCACGCGCTGCTTCTCGTCCTTGCTGAGGACGTCCACGGACATCAGGTTCTGGGCCTGTTCCGCGGCCTGCAGCTGCGAGAAGTGCACCACGTACACCGGGGCCTGGTGGGTGCTGAGCAGTTCCTCGAGTTCCTCGTGGACGGGGCGCTCGGAGTAGTAGTGGTGCAGGGGGATGGGGCGTTCCGCGGAGGAGACGAGCGCGGTGGAACGGCCCGTGGTCTCGTTCAGGCGGTTCTCGATGCGGGTGACGTCCCCGAGGGTCGCGCTCATGAGCAGGAACTGCGCCTGGGGCAGTTCGATGAGCGGCACCTGCCACGCCCAGCCGCGCTGGGGATCGGAGTAGAAGTGGAACTCGTCCATGATCACCACGCCGAGGTCCGCGTCCGCACCCTCACGCAGGGCCACGTTCGCGAGGATCTCCGCGGTGCAGCACACGATCGGGGCGTTCTGGTTGACCGCGGAATCACCCGTGACCATGCCTACGTTCTCGGCGCCGAAGATCTCGCACAGGTCGAAGAACTTCTCGGACACCAGGGCCTTGATGGGCGCGGTGTAGTACGAGCGAGCCCCGCGAGCGAGCCCCGCGAAGTGCGCGGCCACGGCCACGGTGGACTTACCCGACCCCGTGGGGGTCGCGAGGATCACGTTGGACCCGTTGGCGACCTCCAGCACGGCTTCGTTCTGGGCGGGGTACAGCTCCATGTCCCGTGAGGCGATCCAGCCGAGGAACCCCTCGTAGATCTCGTCCTCGCTCAGGGGGTTGGACGCGAAATCACCGCGCAGGTACCGGTGCCCGGGGGCGGAGAGATCGGGGGCCAGGGAATCGAGGAGTTTCATCCCCGTCAGCCTATCGGCCCCCGCGGACACGCATACGGGCGTGTCCTGTGGGGGTGCGCGGGCGACGTCGTCCCCTCACCGCGGTACCGCGGGGCCGGTCGGCCAAGGGCGGCCCCGGAGGGAACGAGGCCCGGCGGCACGGGAACGACGTCGCGACGTCGTCAGATGTTCGCGCGCCGCGCCGCGGCCGAATCCGCCCGGCGGCACAGCAGCGCGAAGACCGCGCCGGAGAGGTTGTGCCACACCGAGAACACCGCGCCGGGCAGGGCCGCGAGCGGGGACATGTACTGCGCCGCGAGACCCGCGGCGAGTCCGGAGTTCTGCATGCCGACCTCCACCGCGGTGGTCCGGCGCACGGGGGCCGGCTGTCCGGTTACCCGGCCGACCGCGTATCCCAGCAAATACCCGAGCACGTTGTGGATCGCGACGGCGGCGAGCACGAGCAGTCCCGCCTGGATGATCTTGTCCGCCGAGCCAGAGACCACGACCGCCACGATCACGGCGATGCCGAGTACCGACACCCACGGCAGCACGGGTAGCAAACGCTCGACCACGCGGGGTAGCGTGAGGCGCACCACGAGTCCCGCGAGCACGGGCAGTAGGACGATCAGGGCGATCGACTTGGCCATGGCGGCGCCGTCGAGCGGCATATACGCGCCCGCGAGCCACAGCGTGAGGAACGGGGTGAGCAGCGGGGCGAGCAGCGTGGAGATGGACGTCATGGTCACGGACACGGCCACGTCACCGCGGGCCAAGTAGGACACCACGTTGGAGGACGTGCCGCCCGGGGCGCAGCCCACGAGGATCACGCCGGCCGCGATCTCCGGGGGCAGTCGCAGCAGCCAGGTCACGAGCAGCGCGATGGTCGGCATGAGGACGTACTGGGCCAACACACCCACGACGATCGGGACCGGGCGCTTGGCCACGAGCGCGAAGTCCACGGGACGCAGAGTGAGTCCCATCCCGAACATCACGAGACCCAGCAGGGGATTCGTCCAGCCCGCGGCCTGGTGCACCGTGGGGGCGAACACGTATCCGACCACCCCGCCCGCGAGCACCAACAGGGGGAAGGCCAAGACGGCGACGTACGCGGCCCGGTCCGCCGTGTTACGCGCCGGGGCCGCGGCCCCGGACGAGGCGGCGCTCACCAGCCGCGTTCTTTCCACTCCTGCAGGTGCGGGCGTTCGGCGCCCAGGGTCGTGGGGTCGCCGTGGCCCGGGTGGATCACGGTGTCGTCCGGGAACTCGTCGAAGATCCGCTCGGTGACGTCCTGGTAGAGCTGCTGGAAGTCCTCGGGGGAGTTCGTCTTGCCGAGACCGCCGGGGAAGAGGGAGTCACCCGAGAAGATGTGGGCGGGCCCGGACGGGTCCCGGTACACCACCGCGATGGAGCCTGGGGTGTGCCCGCGCAGCTCGAGGATGTCCAGCTCGAAACCGTCGAGCTCGGCGGTGTCCCCGTTCTCGAACGTGAGGTCCATGGGCACCGAGATGTCGTTCTCGTCCGCGGCACCGCACGCCGTCATGGCCTCCGAGTGCAAGGCCACGGACTCCAGCGCGCGCACGTGGTCCCAGTGAGAGTGGGTCGTGATGATCAACTGCAGGTTCCCCCAGTCGGAGCAGTCCCCGGACCCGGCGGCCACGAGACCGGCGATGGCGCGGGCGTCGTCCGCGGCGTCGATGAGCACCTGCGTGCCGTGCTCCTTGGAGGTGAGGAGGTACACGTTGTTGTCCATCTCGCTCACCGAAATGCGGCGGATGGTGATGTCGGCGAGTTCCGTGATCTCGGTCTGGGTAGCGATCATGCCCACGATTCTAGGCCGCCGAGTCATGCCGGGCTAATACGCACCCGCGCGCGGGGAGGTGCGTGTAATGCAGACGACACGCCCGGTGATGGACTACCGGAGCGTCAAGATATATAGTTGCGCGAAGCAAATAAATAAGCTGGCGGCGTCCGAGCGCCGCGTGCTCGCCCGACTGAACGGCGTCGACCGCCGAGTCCTGCGAACCCAGCGGATCGCCCGGGTGGACAGCAATGAACTCATGACCGCCCGCACCGGGTGCGGACCGCGCGCTACGGACCCGGCACCCGAGGAACGGGGGAGTGGATGGGCGTGTCACACGCGACCGCCGAGGAACTCGTGCGCGACTTGTTCGAGCTGCAACGCGTGACCCGCAAGGTGCTCAAGGCAGCGGCGCTGCACCGGGAACTGTCCATGGTGCACACCAACATCCTGAGCTATCTCGCGTGCGTGCCCGGACGCCGGGCAAAGGACATCGTGGCCGAGTCCGGCCTCGGGGCTTCAGGGATGAGCCGACACCTGAGCGCCCTCGAACACCTCGGGTACGTGACCCGCACACGGGATCTCGAGGACGGACGCGCGCAGATCGTGGAGATCACCGCCGAGGGTCGCAAGGCCCTTGAGGCGAACCTGCGCGCGGACGCCGAGACCCTCGTCGCCCGTCTGGGCGACCTGGGCGAGGACGAGGCAGAACGCACACGCGTGGACCTCAACCGGCTCACCGAACTCTTCCTGACATCACTGGGCATGTCCCGGGTCACGGCGGCCACGATCGCGCCGGAGCCCGGGGCGCAGCCCGGATCCCCGCACCCCACGGCGTCCGGTGACCCCGGTCGCGGAAAGGAGAACAGCCCGTGACGGCAGCCCAGGACACGCGCGGTAAGGCGCGTACTACGCGAACGAGCGACCAGGAGCATCGGGACGTCCTGCGGGCGTTGACCGGCATCCTGGCCGCGTTCTTCATGGCCATGGTCACCCTGACCATCATCGGCACGGCACTGCCCGTCATCATGGCGGACCTGGGCGGAGACCAGACGGCACTGTCCTGGACGGTCACGGGCACCCTGTTGGCCAACGCCGTCACGACCCCCATGTGGGGCAAGCTCGCGGACCTTTTCGACAAGAAAAAGCTGCTGCTCATGGCCATCGCGATCTTCGTGATCGGTTCCGCCGCCGCGGGTCTCGCGGGATCCATCACCATGCTCGTGGTGGCGCGCGTGATCCAGGGCGTGGGCATGGGCGGCCTGATGGCGCTGGCCCAGACGATCCTGGGCACGATCATCCCGCCGCGCGAGCGCGGCCGGTACGCCGGGTACATGGGCGCGGTCATGGCCGTGGCCACGTCGGTGGGCCCGCTCCTGGGCGGGCTCATCGTGGACGCGTTCGGGTGGCGCTGGTGCTTCCTGATCCCCGTGCCGCTGTCGATCCTCGCGGCCGTGCTGATCGTGCGCACGCTGCACCTGCCCGAGACCACGCGTGAGACGGCGCCCACAGTGGACTTCCTGGGTATGGTCCTGCTCGCGGTGGCCACGTCCTCCCTGCTGTTGTGGGTGTCCTTCGCGGGCAAGCTCTTCGACTGGGGTTCGTGGGAGTCCATCCTGCTGATCGTGGTGGGCGTGCTCAGCACCTTGGCGTTCATCCTGGTGGAGCGGCGCGCGAGCGAACCGACCATGCCCCTGCACGTGGTCACCGAGCGCACCACCGTGCTCGCGATCATCGCGGCGATCGCCACGGGTGGCGCCATGTTCGCGTCCACGACGTACCTGGGTCAGTACTTCCAGCTGGGCCAGGGCTACACACCCACCGAATCCGGGCTGCTCATGCTCCCGCAGGTCGTGGGATCGTTCCTGGGCTCCATGGTCGCAGGCCAGCTCATCACGCGTTTCGGCCGGTGGAAGCGGGTGTTGATCGCGGGCGCGGTAATCCTCGTGATCGGTCTGTTCCTGGCGTCCCAGCTGACCCACGCGACGCCCGCGTGGCTCGTGGGCATCTTCATCTGCCTCGTGGGTCTGGGCGTGGGCACGCTGAACCAGAACCTCGTGCTCGCCGTGCAGAATACCGTGGGCCTGAAGGACATGGGCTCCGCGTCCTCCGCGGTCGCATTCTTCCGCACCGTGGGTGGCGCCGTGGCGGTGTCTCTGTTCGGGGCGCTGCTCACGCGTCACCTCTCGAGCGAGATGTCCCAGTTTGCCGCGGACCACGGTCTGGATGCCCACCAAACGCCCGACGCCGCGTCGATCGACCTCGCGGGGCTGCCCCCGGCAGTGCTGGAGGCCATTCGTGAGGCGTACGGCACCGGGACCGGGTTGCTCTTCCTCGTGGCCGGGATCGCATCGCTGGTGACCCTGGTGTGCGTGCTGCTCATGAAGGAGGTGCCGCTGCGCACCACGGTGGACGTCGCGGAGGTGGACCCGGAGACGGGTGAGATCACCATGGTGACCAAGCGCGTCAACCCCGTGGAAGCGGCCGGGCTGCGCATGCAGCACGCGGAGACCGGTGAACTGCCCGTGGTCGATCCCAAGGCCTCCGGGCTGCGGCGCTCCCACGGCGAGCGCGCCGAGGAGACGGTGCGTTCGGCCCGCGGGGCCCACGCCGCGCCGGTCGAGCCCGACTCCGCGGGGACCGCGCACCCGCATCCCCACCCTCGGCACCGGGCCGAGTAGGGTGCCCCGCTGCCGAATGAGTTGTCCACTCGCAGGGGACACGACGGACGACGGCGCAGAGCGCGATCCGGCCGGGAGGTCGCATTGCGCGCTGCGCTGATTCGTCCCTGGACCCGCTCGTCGTGTCGGTGGCTGGTAATAGAGTGACTGCCGTGTCTGAGCAAACCCGCCGAACCCCCAGTGACCGTTCGTCGAGCTCCGTGCTCGCGGAACGAATGGCCCACGACCGTGCCCCGCGCACCCGCGCCTCCGGTGTCTCGGACCTGACCGAGATCGTGGTGCAGGGTGCCCGCGAGCACAACCTCAAGAACGTGGATCTGACCATCCCCCGCGATTCCATGGTCGTGTTCACGGGGTTGTCCGGGTCCGGGAAGTCCTCCCTGGCCTTCGACACCATCTTCGCCGAGGGTCAGCGCCGCTACGTGGAGTCGCTGTCCTCCTACGCCCGGATGTTCCTGGGCCGAGTGGACAAGCCGGACGTGGACTTCATCGAGGGGCTGTCCCCGGCGGTGTCCATCGACCAGAAGTCCACCTCGCGCAACCCGCGCTCCACGGTGGGCACGATCACCGAGATCTACGACTACATGCGTCTGCTGTGGGCGCGGATCGGCCACCCGCACTGCCCGGTGTGCGGTGAGCCCATCACCAAGCAGACGCCCCAGCAGATCGTGGACCAGCTGCTCGAGCTGCCCGAGCGCACCAGGTTCATGGTCCTCGCCCCCGTGGTCAAGGGCCGCAAGGGCGAGTTCCAGGACCTGTTCCAGCAGCTGAGCACCCAGGGATACGCGCGCGCCGTCGTGGACGGCGAGACCGTTCAGCTCGAGAACGCGCCCAAGCTCAAGAAGCAGTACAAGCACACGATCGACGTGGTCGTGGACCGCCTCACGGCCAAGCCGGACGCCCGGCAGCGGCTCACCGACTCGGTCGAGACCGCCCTGAACCTCGCGGACGGACGCGTGGTCATCGAGCTCGTGACCCGTGAGGGCGAGCAGTCCCCGTGGCACGAGACCCGCCGCACGTTTTCCGAGAACCTCGCGTGCCCCAACGAGCACGAGCTGCAGACGGACGAGATCGAGCCGCGCTCGTTCTCGTTCAACGCCCCGTTCGGCGCGTGCCCCGAGTGCGACGGCATCGGTTCGCGCCTCGAGGTGGACGAGGACCTCGTGGTTCCCAACCCGGACCTGTCCCTCGTGGAAGGTGCCATCGCGCCGTGGTCCCTGGGCAAAGCCACGAGTGACTACTGGAACCGCTTGCTCGCCGGACTCGGGGAGGAGGCCGGATTCGACCTCGTGACCCCGTGGAAGGACCTGCCGGCCAAGGCACGCAAGGCCATCCTGCACGGCAAGGACTACAAGGTCACCGTGGCCTACCGCAACCGGTGGGGCCGCGAGCGCCGGTATACGCAGGGCTTCGAGGGCGTGTTCGGCTATATCAAGCGCAAGCACGAGGAGACCGAGTCCGATCACGCCAAGGACCGCTACGAGCAGTACATGCGCCAGGTGGCGTGCCCCGAGTGCGGGGGAGCGCGGCTGAACCCCACGATCCTGGGGGTCACCGTGGGCGGGAAGAACATCGCCGAGGCCACCCGCCTGCCCATGCGCGATTCCCTCGCGTTCTTCCAGCAGCTGGACCTTGACACCCGCGAGGCCAGGATCGGTGACCAGGTGCTCAAGGAGATCATCGCGCGCCTGACGTTCCTGATCGACGTCGGGTTGGACTACCTCAACCTGGAGCGGGCCGCGGCCACGCTGTCCGGCGGGGAGGCACAACGCATCCGGCTCGCCACCCAGATCGGTGCGGGGCTCGTGGGCGTGCTCTACGTCCTGGACGAGCCGTCCATCGGGCTGCACCAGCGCGACAACCGTCGACTCATCGACACCCTGCTGCGCTTGCGGGACATGGGCAACACCCTCATCGTGGTCGAGCACGACGAGGACACCATGCGCGAGGCCGACTGGATCGTGGACGTGGGCCCGGGCGCGGGCGTGCACGGTGGGGACGTGGTCCACTCCGGGACCTACGACCAGCTGCTCGAGAACCGCCGATCCATCACGGCCGACTACCTCACCGGCCGCAAGCTGATCGAAGTCCCCACGACGCGGCGTCCCGTGGACAAGAAGCGGCAGCTCACGGTCGTGGGTGCGCGGGAGAACAACCTGCAGAACCTCACGGTGGACTTCCCGCTCGGGGTCTTCGTGGCCGTCACGGGCGTCTCCGGTTCGGGGAAGTCCACGCTCGTCAACGACATCCTTTACACGAGCCTGGCCAATCAGCTCAACGGCGCCAAGCAGGTGCCCGGTCGGCACAGGCGCATCGACGGTTTGGAGCACTTGGACAAGGTCGTGCACGTGGACCAGAGCCCCATCGGGCGCACCCCGCGCTCCAACCCGGCCACGTACACGGGCGTGTTCGACCGGATCCGCAAGCTGTTTGCGGAGACCCAAGAGGCCAAGGTCCGCGGCTACCAGCAAGGCCGGTTCTCGTTCAACGTCAAGGGCGGGCGCTGCGAGGCATGCTCGGGTGACGGGACGCTGAAGATCGAAATGAACTTCCTGCCGGACGTCTACGTCCCGTGCGAGGTGTGCAAGGGCGCGCGCTACAACCGCGAGACCCTCGAGGTGCACTACAAGGGCAAGAACATCGCGGAGGTCCTGGACATGCCCATCGAGGAGGCGGCGGAGTTCTTCGCGCCGTTCACCGCGATCGCGCGCTACCTCACCACGCTCGTGGAGGTGGGCCTCGGGTACGTGCGGCTGGGTCAGCCCGCCACCACGCTCTCCGGCGGTGAGGCTCAGCGCGTCAAGCTCGCCGCGGAACTGCAGAAGCGTTCCAACGGGCGCACGATCTACGTCCTGGACGAGCCCACCACGGGTCTGCACTTCGAGGACATCCGCAAGCTGCTCATGGTGCTGCAGAGCCTGGTCGACAAGGGCAACAGCGTCATGACCATCGAGCACAACCTGGACGTCGTGAAGTCGGCGGACTGGATCGTGGACCTGGGCCCCAACGGGGGATCCGGCGGTGGCACGGTCGTGGCACAGGGCACCCCGGAGCAGGTCGCTCGCAACAAGGACAGCTTCACGGGGCAGTTCGTACGCGAGGTGCTCGAGCACTCCGCCGCCAGGGAGGCCGCCCACCGCAGCGACGCGGACGGCACTGCGAGTTCCGGCGAGGCCGCGCGCCCGGGGGACGCTGCGGACCCGGGCAACACCGCGGACGGCGCGGATGCCCAGGGAGACGCGGAACCGGCCGACGGGACGCAGGAGAACCGGCAGCGCGCCGAGTCCGCGGTGGGGGACCGGGCATGAGCGTCCAGAGCCCCATCGTCCTGTGGGACCTGGACGGCACGGTCCTGGATCCCGCCGGGGCCATCACGGACGGGATCGCCGGCGCCCTGCGCTCGTGCGGTTTCGCCGTGCCCGAGAACCTCGGGCGCTTCGTGGGACCGCCGATCGGGGAGTCCCTGCGCCGGTTCACGGACGTCCCCGAGGACCGGATCGCGGAGGTCGCCGCGGTGTACCGCGCCGGGTACCTCGCGGAGGGCCTGGACCGCTCGCGCGTCTATCCGGGTGTCCGCGAGGTGCTGGGGTCGCTGCGCGAGCGCGGCGTGCGTCAGGCCGTGGCCACCCAGAAGCCCGAACACATCGCCGTGGAGGTCGTGTCGCGTTTCGGGCTGGACGAGTACTTCGAGACCGTGAGCGGCGCCGCGGACGATCTCGCGCAACCGAGCGGGTCCGGGCGGCTGCACGACAAGCCCGCGATCATCGGGGAGGCGCTGCGGCGCATGGGTGCGCTGCCCCCGGACCCCGCACGCACCGTGATGATCGGGGACCGCAGCTACGACGCCGACGGTGCCCGCAGCCACGGCATCGACTGTCTGGGCGCAGGATGGGGCTTCGCGCAACTCGGGGAACTGCGGGACGTGTGTGCCGCTGTCGCTCGTGAGCCCGGGGATTTGGCACACTTGCTCCAGCAATACACGGACCGGTAGGGGAGCGAGCAGTGATCACGAAATACGACCTGACCAAGGCCTCGGTGGCGCGCGCCCTGAGGCTGCTGTGTCGTCCCGTGATCACGGGTCTGGAGAACCTCCCGCAGGACGGCCCCGTGATCATCGCGTCCAACCACCTGTCCTTCCTGGACTCGGTCATCATCTCCGCGTTCATGCCCCGCCGGGTCAAGTTCATCGCCAAGGCGGAGTACGTCAACAGCCCCGGGATCAAGGGCAAGCTCATGCGCGAGGCCTTCGAGTTCATCGACATCATCCCCGTGACCCGCGGTCAGCAGAGCGAGTCCGTGGCGGCCCTGGATCCCGCCGTGGAACACCTCAAGCAGGGCAATGTGTTCGGGATCTACCCGGAGGGCACGCGCTCCCGGGACGGTTACCTGTACCGCGGGCACTCCGGCGTGGCCTACCTGGCCTACGTCACGGGCGCCCCGGTGGTGCCCGTGGGGCTGATCGGCACCCAGCGGTTGCAACCGCCCGGGGCTACCATGATCCGCCCCGCCAAGTTCGAGATGCACGTGGGGGAGCCCATCCCCACACCGGAGTCCCACGGGCATCAGACGGGCAAGCTGCGCAAGACCCACGTGGAGCAGATCATGACCACGATCGCGGGACTATCCGGGCAACCGCGCAAGGACGTGTACAACGTGTCCCCGTCCGTGCAGAGGGACGCCGGGCGTGGCTGACCCGGCGAGCTACAGACCGGCCCGACAGGACATCCCGACCAATCCGGGGGTCTACCGGTTCCGGGACGAACACGGCCGTGTGATCTACGTGGGCAAGGCCAAGAACCTGCGCAACCGGCTCTCGTCCTACTTCGCGCCCCTGCACCAGCTCGCGCCCAAGACCCGCACCATGGTCACCACGGCCGCGGCGGTGCAGTGGACCGTGGTGGGCTCGGAGTTCGAGTCCCTGCAGCTCGAGTACACGTGGATCAAAGAGTTCGCGCCCCGGTTCAACATCGCCTACCGGGACGACAAGTCCTATCCGTACCTGGCGGTCACGATGTCCGAGGACGTCCCGCGGGCCATGGTCACACGCGGGGAGAAGAAACCGGGCAACCGCTACTTCGGCCCCTATTCCCAGGCGTGGGCCATCCGGGACACCCTGGACGCCCTGTTGCGGGTCTTCCCCGTGCGCACGTGCACCAAGGGTGTGTTCCAGCGCGCCGAGCGCAGTGGCCGGCCGTGCCTGCTGGGTTACATCGACAAGTGCTCGGCGCCGTGCGTGGGGGAGATCTCCCGCGAGGACCACCGCCGGCTCGCCGACGACCTGTGCCGCTTCATGGCCGGGCACGCCAAGCCGTACATCCGGGAGCTCACGCGGCAAATGAACGAGGCCGCCGAGCGTATGGACTTCGAGACCGCTGCGGCACGCCGCGACGACGTCGGCGCGCTCGAACGGGCTTTCGAGCGCAACACGGTGGTGCTCGCGGACACCACGGACGCGGACTTCTTCGCGATTGCCGAGGACGAGCTCGAGGCCGCGGTCCAGGTGTTCTACGTGCGTGGTGGCCGGATCCGGGGTCAGCGCGGGTGGGTCACCGAGAAGGTCGAGGACGTCACGACCGCCCAGCTCATGACCCACCTGTTGCAACAGGTCTACGGCGAGGCGCAATCGGAACTGGCCCCCGCGCCGTCGGCCCGCAGGAAACAGACCGCAGGCGGGAGCACGGACGTGGTCGCCAAGCACCGCCGCACGTCCGAGCTCGCGTACCGCCAGGACACGATCCCGCGCACGGTGTACGTGTCCGCGGAACCGGACGAGGCGGACGAGCTGCGCAACTGGCTCAGTGAGCTGCGCGGTTCCCAGGTGGCCATCCAACGGCCCCAGCGCGGTGACAAGGCGCAGCTGCTCGAGACCGTCGCGGAGAACGCGCGCCAGGCGCTGGCCCTGCACAAGTCTCGCCGCGCGGGGGACCTGACCACGCGCTCGGCGTCCCTGCAGCAGTTGCAGGAGGCCCTGGACCTCCCGGACGCCCTCATGCGCATCGAGTGCTACGACATCTCCCACGTCCAGGGCACCAATGTGGTCGCGTCCATGGTCGTGTTCGAGGACGGTCTGCCGCGCAAGTCGGAGTACCGCAAGTTCTCGATCACTGGCGACGCCGCACGGGACGACACCGCGTCCATGTACGACGTCATCCACCGCCGGTTCTCCCGCCACCTCGAACAGCAGCGCCGGGCCGCGGAGAAGGGCGTGCACAGCGGGGAGGTGGCCCCGGACGCCGACGACGCGCCCGCGCGCGCCTTCGCGTATCCCCCCAATCTCGTGATCGTGGACGGCGGCCCGCCCCAGGTCGCGGCGGCCCAGCGCGCCCTGGACGACCTCGGCGTGGACGACGTCCACGTGGTGGGTCTGGCCAAGCGGCTCGAGGAGGTGTGGGTGCCCGACGACGAGTTCCCGGTCATCCTGCCCCGCGCCTCGGAAGGGTTGTTCCTCATGCAGCGCGTGCGCGACGAGGCCCACCGTTTCGCGATCACGTTCCACCGGCAGAAGCGCTCCAAAGCCATGACGGTCTCCGCGCTCGACGACGTGCCTGGGCTGGGCCCGGCCAAGCAGAAGGCCCTGCTCAAGCACTTCGGCTCGGTCAAGAAACTGCGCGCCGCCACCGCGGAGGAGATCCTCGAGGTCAAGGGCTTCGGGCCCGCGTTGGCCACCAAGGTCGCGCAGACCCTCGGGGGCGGCACCGAGGCCCGGGAGCCGGCTGTGGATACCGAGACGGGCGAACTGCTCGACTGAAACTGGTCTACCCTGGAAACGAACCCTGCAGTCGGAAGATCAGGCGGTCCGTGACCACATGAGCAGCCCACCCCCGGAAGCCACGCCCTCCACCCTGGAACCGGTTAAGCCCCCCACGGCGGAGTTGCTGATCGTGACCGGGATGTCCGGGGCGGGTCGCTCCACGGCGGCCAACGCGCTCGAGGACCTGGGGTGGTATGTCGTGGACAACCTGCCCCCGCAGATGCTCGGGACGCTGGCGGACCTCGTGTCGCGGACCCCGCAGACCCTGCCCAAGCTCGCCGTGGTGATCGACGTGCGTGGCAAGGCACTGTTCAACGACATGCGTGAGACCCTCGCCGCGCTCGAACGCTCGGGCGTGGAGTTCTCGGTGCTGTTCCTCGAGGCCTCGGACGAGGTGCTCGTCTCGCGCTACGAGCTCCAGCGCCGCCCCCACCCCCTGCAGGCGGGCGGCCGGATCCTGGACGGGATCCGCGCCGAGCGCGAGCTGTTGCGCGATCTGCGCGAGACCGCCGACTCCGTGCTGGACACCTCGTCCTTCAACGTGCACGCGCTGACCAAGGCCGTCGCGGACATGTTCTCCACGAGCGGTCCGGTGGTGCTGCGGCTCACGGTCATGAGCTTCGGGTTCAAGTACGGCGTGCCCGCGGACGCGAACTTCCTCGCGGACGTGCGTTTCATCCCCAATCCCCACTGGGTCCCCGCGTTGCGCCCGCGCACGGGCAAGGACCCCGAGGTACGGGACTACGTCTTCGGCCACCACGGCACGCCGACCTTCGTGGACCGCTTCGTGGCCATGCTCGAACCGGTGTTCGCCGGCTACCGCACCGAGAACAAGCACTACGCGAGCATCGCCATCGGGTGCACGGGAGGCAAGCACCGTTCCGTGGCGATCACCGAGGAGGTCGCGCGGCGGCTCAGCAAGTCCCCCCGCGTGACCGTCAACATCCAGCACCGGGACCTGGGCCGAGAGTAGTCCCGCCCCCAGAAATTACGGATTCCATGACTAACTTTCCTACGACGGGTGCGTTGCCCCGGTTGCCGCTGAGCAGCCGACGCGACGTGGACCCCTACCACTCGTTGGACGCCTCCGCGCGCGCGTCCCTGACGGATGCTGATTCCGTGGTCGCCCTGGGTGGCGGTCACGGGTTGTCCGCGAGCCTGTCCGCCCTGCGTCTGTTGGCGCCGGCCCTCACAGCCGTGGTCACGGTCGCGGACGACGGCGGATCGTCCGGTCGACTGCGCAACGACCTGGGCGTCCTGCCGCCCGGCGATCTGCGGATGGCGCTGGCGGCGCTGTGCGACGACTCCCAATGGGGTCGCACGTGGAGCGACGTGATGCAGCACCGGTTCAGCATCAAGACCCACCCGGACGAGGGTCTGGACAACCACGCCCTGGGGAACCTGCTGATCGTAACGTTGTGGGAGCTGCTCGGCGACCCCGTGGAGGGACTGCGCTGGGCCGGTGCGCTGCTGGGTGCGCGCGGCCAGGTGCTACCCATGAGTTGCCTCCCGCTCGTGATCGAGGGGGATGTCTCGCCCGGGAGCAATCCCACGCAGGAGTGCCCCCCGGAGAAGATTACGCGCACCGTCACGGGCCAGTCACGGCTCGCCAAGGAGGCGGACGTGTGCAACGTGCGCCTGTCCCCGGCGGACGCCCCCGCGTGCCCGGAGGCCGTCACCGCGATCGAGGAGGCCGCGTGGGTCGTGCTCGGTCCCGGGTCGTGGCACACCTCCGTACTGCCGCACCTGATGCTGTCCGAACTGCGGGACGCGATCTGCCGGTCCCCGGCCAAGCGTCTCGTCACGCTGAACCTCTCCCGGGATTCCGAGACCCTCAGCATGGGATCGGGGGACCAGCTGCGCGTGCTCAAGCGCTACGCCCCGGACCTGCGCCTGGACGTGGTGCTCGCGGACCCGTCCGCCGCGGAGTCCCCCAAGGACGTCGAGGCGGCGGCCGCCCAGCTCGGCGCCGTCGTGCACTGGGACTCGCTGCGGGACACGAGCGGCAGTTCGGTGCACAACCCCTTCAAACTGGCCGCGGCCTACCAGCAGATCATGAACGCGCAGCGCTGAGCGGGAGCCCCCGCCGCGCAGCACACGTACTCGGCAAGGAGATCGAGAACCATGGCATTGACCGCTTCGGTCAAGGAAGAACTCTCGCACCTGCAGGTGCGCAAGTCTGCGGTGCGCGCGGCGGAGCTCTCGGCGCTATTGCGCTTCGCGGGCGGGCTGCACATCGTGGGCGGGCGGATCGTGGTGCAGGCGGAGCTGGACACCGAATCGGTCGCGCGCCGCGCGGCACGCGCCGTGGGGGAGGTCTTCGGCCACGAGTGCGAGCTCGGGGTGATCAGCGGCGGTGGTCTGCGCCGGGACCGTACGTGGGTCGTGCGGGTTGCCCGCGACGGTGAGGCGCTGGCCCGGCGCACCGGGTTGCTGGACGCCCACGGTCGTCCCGTGCGCGGTCTGCCGCCCACCGTAGTCAACGGCAGCGTCGAGGAGTCCGCCGCCGTGATCCGAGGTGCCTTCCTGGCCCACGGTTCGCTCACCGAACCGGGGCGGGCCGCGGCGATGGAATTCACGTGCCCCGGTCCCGAGGCAGCGCTCGCGCTCGTGGGTTCCGCGCGTCGGCTGGACGTGCTCGCCAAGGCGCGGCAGGTGCGCGGGGCGGACCGCGTCGTCGTGCGCGACGGGGACACGATCGCCACGCTGCTCACGCGCCTGGGCGCGCACCGCGCGCTGCTGCAGTGGGAGGACCGCCGGATGCGCAAGGAGGTCCGCGCCACGGCCAACCGGCTCGCGAACTTCGACGACGCCAACCTGCGCCGCTCCGCGCAGGCCGCGGTCACGGCGGGGGCCAAGGTCGAGCGTGCCCTGGACCTGCTCGGGGACGACGCCCCGGAGCATCTGCGGGCCGCCGGCCGGCTCCGGGTCGCCAACAAGCAGGCGAGCCTGGACGAGCTGGGTCGGTTGTCGGACCCGCCCCTGACCAAGGACGCGATCGCCGGGCGGATCCGCCGACTGCTCGCCATGGCGGACCGCCGTGCCGAGGAACTGGGTGTGGCCACGACCGCCGAGTTCGCCGCGCACGCTGGGTCGGAACAGCGCCGCGCATAGTAGCACCCGCGGGCAACACGCCGGTGCTGTGGGTTTTTGTGGGGTTTACGGGGGAGTCGCCTGAATGTGCGTCGAGCCCCTGTCGAACCGCGTGAGTTCTCGGTAGAATAGGACCGGAAGACCCGGCGGGCCTCGGACGACGTCGAGAACAGAGTGTGGGAGTTCTACCGTTTGGTTTGGATCCCACATCTCGACGGACCGGTACCCGCCAACCCCCGACAGACAGAGGAGATCGCAGTGACAGTCAAGGTTGGCATCAACGGTTTCGGACGGATCGGACGCTGCTTCGCGCGGGCCCTGTACACCGAGCACGGCCACGACATCGAGTTGGTCGCGGTGAACGACCTCACGGATCCGGAGACCTTGAAGCACCTGTTCGAGTTCGACTCCGTCATGGGCCGGCTCGGCGCGGACGTCACCCTGGACGGTGACATGATGACCGTGAACGGCCACCAGGTGAAGTTCCTGGCCGAGGCCGATCCCTCCAAGCTGCCCTGGGGCGAGCTCGGCGTGGACATTGTGATCGAGTGCACGGGCAGGTTCACGACCGGCCCCAAGATGCAGGCGCACCTGGACGCCGGTGCCAAGAAGGTCGTGCTCTCCGCACCGGGCAAGGAAGTGGACGGCACGTTCGTCTACGGCGTGAACCACGAATCCTACGACTCGGCCAGCATGAACCTGGTCTCCGCCGCGTCCTGCACCACCAACTGCCTCGCGCCGCTGGCCAAGGTCATCAACGACGAGTTCGGCATCGAGCGCGGTCTCATGACCACGATCCACGCCTACACGGGTGACCAGCGCCTGCACGACGCCCCGCACAAGGACCTGCGCCGCGCCCGCGCCGCCGCGCTGAGCATGATCCCCACGACCACCGGTGCCGCCGCCGCCGTGGGCCTCGTGCTGCCCGAGCTCAAGGGCAAGCTGGACGGCTTCGCCGTGCGCGTCCCGGTTCCCACCGGCTCGCTCGTGGACCTCACCGTGGACGTGGAGAAGGACGTCACGGTCGAGTCCGTGAACGCCACGATCAAGCAGGCCGCCGAGGGCCCCTTCAAGGGCATCATCGAGTACTCCGAGGAAGCGCTCGTCTCCAAGGACATCGAGGGCTACGACGTCTCCACCGTGTTCGACGCGCCCCTGACCAAGGTCATCGACAACCAGGTCAAGGTCATCGCGTGGTACGACAACGAGTGGGGCTACACCCTGCGTCTCGTGGACTTCGTCTCCTACGTAGCGGATAAGCTCTGAGTCAGACCGCTCAGTGGCGCCGGTGCCCGCGGGTACCGGCGCCATTGTCATCAGTACGGCATCACCACAGGAAGGGATGACGGATATGGCCAAGTCACTGGACGATCTCATGGCGGAGGGGGTCGCGGGTCGCCGCGTGCTCGTGCGCTCGGACCTCAACGTTCCGCTTGACGGTTCCACCGTGACCGACGACGGTCGCGTGCGCGCGTCCTTACCGGTGCTCACCAAGCTCGCCGATGCCGGCGCACGCCTGATCGTCATGGCGCACCTCGGGCGCCCCAAGGGCACCGTGGATCCCAAGTACTCGATCGAGCCGGCCGCCGCGCGCCTGGCCGAGCTCGCGGACGCGGACGTCGTCGTCGCCTCGGACGTAGTGGGTCAGGACGCCCACGAGAAGGCCGAGGCTTTGCAGGACGGACAGATCCTCGTGCTCGAGAACGTGCGCTTCGACCCGCGCGAGACGTCCAAGGACGACGCCGAGCGGGAGGAGTTCGCGGCCGAGCTCGCGTCCCTGACGGGGGAGAACGGTGCGTACGTGGATGACGCCTTCGGGGCCGTGCACCGCAAGCACGCCTCCGTGTACGACATCGCGCGCGCGCTGCCCGGTTACCTGGGTGACCTGGTCAAGACCGAGGTGGACGTCCTGCGCAAGGTTATCTCCGATCCCGAGCGCCCTTTCGTGGTGGTCATGGGTGGGTCCAAGGTCTCCGACAAGCTGGCCGTGATCGACAACCTGATCGGTAAGGCGGACTCGCTGCTCATCGGCGGCGGCATGGTCTTCACGTTCCTCGCGGCCCAGGGTCACGCGGTGGGTTCGTCCCTGCTCGAGAAGGACCAGATCGACACCGTCAAGGGTTACCTCGACCGCGCCGCCGAGGCGGGCACCGAGATCGTGCTGCCCGTGGACGTTGTGTACGCCTCCGAGTTCTCCAAGGACGCCGAGCACGAGGTCCGCCCGGTCTCGGACATCGAGGGTGGGAAGATCGGTGACTCCGGCCTGGGCCTGGACATCGGCCCCGAGTCCGCCGAACTGTTCGCGCGCACGATCGCCGAAGCGAAGACCGTGTTCTGGAACGGCCCCGTGGGCGTGTTCGAGATGCCGGCGTTCGCCAACGGCACCAAGACCGTGGCGCAGGCCCTCGTGGACTCCGACGCCATGAGCGTGATCGGCGGCGGCGACTCCGCCTCCGCCGTGCGCAACCTGGGATACCGGGACGACCAGTTCGGCCACATCTCCACGGGGGGTGGCGCGTCGCTCGAGTACATCGAGGGTAAGGAACTGCCGGGCCTCGTGGCGCTGGGCGCCTGAGCCGCCACACACCGTGATGCGTGGGGCCCGCCGCCGCGGGCCCCACGCGCCCGCCCCCGTCCACAGCCACGCCGCACGACCGAAGGAGATCCAGCCATGACCACCCAGACCAACGGTGTCTTCGACCGCACGCCCCTGATCGCGGGCAACTGGAAGATGAACATGGACCACACGCAGGGCATCGCCCTGCTGCAGAAGCTCGCGTGGACGCTCAAGGACGCCAAGCACGACTTCTCCCGCGTAGAGGTCGCGGTGTTCCCCCCGTTCACCGACCTGCGCTCCGTGCAGTCCCTCGTGGACGGCGACGGACTGCAGATCGCCTACGGCGCCCAGGACCTCTCCGACCAGGACTCCGGGGCGTACACGGGAGACATCTCAGGCCAGTTCCTGGCCAAGCTTGGGTGCCGTTACGCGCTCGTGGGGCACTCCGAACGGCGGAGCATCCACGCCGAATCCGATGAGCAGTGCCGCGACAAGGTCCGCGCCGCGATCCGTCACGGCCTGACCCCCATTCTGTGCATCGGCGAGGGCCTCGAGCAGCGCCAGGCCGGTGAGCACGTGCAGTACACGCTCGAGCAGTTGCGCGGGAGCCTCGCGGAGCTCAACGCCGGCGAGCTCGAGGGCCTCGTGGTGGCCTACGAACCGGTGTGGGCCATCGGCACGGGGGAGGTGGCCGGACCCGAGGACGCCCAGGAGATGGCGCACGCGATCCGCGCGGAACTCGAGTCGCTGTACGGCGAGGACTTCGCGAAGGCCACGCGGGTGCTCTACGGCGGTTCGGTGAAGTCCTCGAACGTCGCGAACATCCTCGGGGGAGCGGACGTGGACGGCGCCTTGGTGGGCGGTGCCAGTCTGGACGCGGAGGAATTTGCTAAGATTACCCGGTTCGAGCAGCACCTGGTCACCGGCCAGTGATCCCTTCCGATCGCTGACGGTTGACCCGCCCCCGAGATTCGTGAATCGAGGCTATTCGTGGAGATCCTCCAGATCGCCCTCCAGGTGATCATCGTGGTCACCGGCATCCTGTGCATCATGTTCGTCCTGCTCAACAAGGGCAAGGGCGGCGGTCTGTCGGACATGTTCGGTGGCGGGATGACCCAGTCGCTGAACACCTCCGGCGCAGCGCAGAAGAACGTGGTGCGGATCACCACCGTTCTGGCGATCGTGTGGGTCCTGGCCATCGTGAGCTACGGCCTGCTGATGCGCTTCAGCGGCCCGGGGGTCTGAGACCCGCCGCACGCGCACCGGCTGATCCGATCGCCACGACTCGGCACAGCACAAGAACCCGGCACAGCAGAAGAACTCAGTAGAGCAGACGACGTTGGCCCGGACCGTGAAGGTCCGGGCCGACGTCGTCGTATCCGGGGTGCGGTGTCGTCCCGTACGTGCCGGGTGACGGGCCCGGGGGCGGGATCATGGTCTCAGCCCGCGGTCCCGCCCGGGGCCGGGTCGGGGTCCTCGGGCATGCCCGGGAGGGCGTCCTCCGTGACGAGCCACAGGGTCTCCCGGGTCCCGCGTACCGCGCTGGCCGGGGCCTCGGTCGCGGTGATCTCCGGCCGTCGGATCGTGGCGAGGGCCTCGGCCTTCGCGGCACCGGCGACCAGCAGCCAGACCCGCTGCGCGGAATTGATCGCTGGTAGGGACATGGTGACGCGGGTGGGCGGCGGTTTGGGGGAGTCCTCGACCGCGAACACCGGGGCGTCCGTGCGCAGGACGTCCTCGCGGCCCGGGAACAGGGACGCCACGTGGGTGTCCGGGCCCAGGCTCAGCAGGGCCAGATCGAAGACCGGCAGGCCCGTGTCGGACCCCTCGTTCTCGGCCGCCGCGGCGAGTTCCTCGGCGTAGTCCTCGGCCGCGGCATCGGCCGACGCGATCTCGTCCGAGCCCGCCACGGGGTGCACGCGGTCCCACGTCAGCTCGTGGGTCTCGCCCCACGCGTCCGCGGCCTGGACACCGTTGCGTTCGCCGTCCGCACCGGGAAGGAACCGCTCGTCCGACCACCACACGTTCACGCGCGACCAGTCGATCACGGCGGCGTCCGGGTGGCCGGCCAGCTCACCGATCACGCGGGTCCCCATGCTCCCGCCGGTCAGCACGAGGGTGGCCTCCCCGCGTTCGTCCTGGGCGTGCTCGAGCACCTCGAGGACGCGCCGGGCGGTGTCCCAGGCAAGGCGTTCGTCACCCTCGTGCGGGACGAGTCGCGGTTCCGGGCGGGACGGCTCACTCATCGCCGGCTCCCTCGGCCGATGCGGAAGCCGAGGCATCGTGGCCCTGCACCGTGGTGTTCTCGGAAGGCTCCGCGGCCTCCTCACCGACGGTGCGGGTCGTGATCCGGACATTCGCGAGCCCCGAGGTGATGACCTCGCCGTAGACCTCGTCCGCATCCAACCGTCGCAGTTCCTCCGCGAGGCACGCGTTGAGATCCCGCACGGGCATGGCGATCTGCTGATCCGGCTGACCCGGCTGGGACAGCACGGCCACGGTGCGGCCGGGGCGGTGCAGCTGCACCGATCCGTCATCGGTGACCAGGCACACGCGGTCGAGACCCCGCCGGGTGTCGTCGGCGATGATGGTCGCCGGGGCATCGAGCTTGCTGGACAGCCACACCCCCAACAGCACCATGGACGGGGCCACCGTGGAGCCCTCGAGCACGATCTCGCGCACCTTCACGGGCCCCACCTGGTCCAGGACCGCAGCGAGCTGGATGCGCCAGTTGGTGATCCGCGTCCAGGACAGGTCCGTGTCCCCGGGGCGGTACTGCTGGGACAGTTGTGCCAGGGACTCGAAGGGTGCGGGCGCACGCGAGGAGTCGGTGATCCTGCGGTGGGCGATGCACCCGATCGAGCTCGTGCTGGGATTCTCGGGGAAGTCGTGCGGCCACCACGCCACGATGGGTGCGTCCGGCAGCAACAGCGCGGAGACCAGGGTCTCAGTGGGTTCGGCGAGCTCGCCGTAGCCGTGCAGCAGGATCACCTCGGACGCGCCGGCGTCCCCGCCCACGCGCAATTGCGCGTCCAAGCGGGTCTCGTCGGTGCGGGAGTGCGCTACGTGCACGATGATCCGGCACGGGTGCTCGTGACTCGCGTAGTTCGCGGCCTCGACCGCGACCTCCGAGTGACCGGCCTGCGCCAGGACCACGAGCGTCAGCACGCGGCCCAGCGTCACCACGCCGTTCTCGTCCCGCAACTGATTGAGTTTCTTCTCAATCTTCGCCGCGGTGGTGTTCTCCATCTGAACGATCACGGTCGCCTCCAAACTCGCCCGTCACGGGCCATCAACTCGTGCGCCGAGTCCGGTCCCCACGAACCCGGTGCGTACGGCTCGGGCATGACGCGCTGCTCGGCCCAGTGCTCCTCGAACGGGTCCAGGATCTTCCAGGACAGCTCCACCTCGGAGTGGTCCGGGAACAGCGGGGGCTCGCCCAGCAGGACGTCGAAGATCAACCGCTCGTAGGCCTCGGGGCTCGACTCCGTGAACGCGTGGCCGTAACCGAAGTCCATGGTCACGTCCCGGATCTCGGACTGGGTGCCCGGGACCTTGGAGCCGAAGCGGATGGTCACGCCCTCGTCCGGTTGGATCCGGATCACGATCGCGTTCTGACCGAACTCGTCGTTGTCCATGTCCCGGAACAGCAGGTTGGGCGACTTTTTGAACGCCACCGCGATCTCGGTGACCCGCCGGCCCAGCCGCTTCCCCGCGCGCAGGTAGAACGGCACGCCCGCCCAGCGGCGGTTGTTGATGTCCACGCGCAGTGCGGCGAAGGTCTCCGTACGGGAATCCGCGGGGATGTCCTTCTCCTCGTGGAAGCCCTTGACGTAGTCCCCGCCCTGCAGCCCGGACGTGTACTGGCCCAGCGCGGAATGCTTCCCGAGGTCCTCGGGCAGCACCACGGATTCGAGTACCTTGGCCTTCTCGCGGCGCAGGTTGTGCGCCGTGAAGGACGCGGGTTCCTCCATGGCGGTGAACGCGAGCAACTGCAGCAAGTGGTTCTGGATCACGTCCCGGGCCGCGCCCACGCCGTCGTAGTAGCCGGCGCGCGAACCGATCCCGATCTCCTCGGCCATGGTGATCTGCACGTGGTCCACGTAGCGGGCGTCCCACAAGGGCTCGAACATCTGGTTCGCGAAGCGCAGCGCCAGGATGTTCTGCACCGTCTCCTTGCCCAGGTAGTGGTCGATGCGGAACACGCTGTCCGCGCGGAACACGCGTTCCACGATCGCGTTGAGCTCCCGTGCGGATTCAAGGTCGTGCCCGAAGGGCTTCTCGATGACCACGCGTCGCCAGCCCGTGCTGTCCTCGCTGTCGGCGAGGTCGTGGTCCGCGAGCTGTTGGCACACCACCTCGAACGCCTTGGGCGGAATCGAGAGGTAGAACGCGTGGTTGCCGCGGGTGCCCCGGTCCCGATCGAGCTCGTCGAGGGTCTGCGCGAGCCGGTGGTACGCGTCGTCGTCGTCGAACTCGCCGTGGACGAAACGCAGACCCGAGGCGAACTGGTTCCAGAGGTCCTCGTTGTAGGGCGTGCGCGCGTGCTCGGCGACGTGTTCCTTAACGTACTCGGCGAACTGGGCGTCGTCCCAGTCCCGCCGGCCGAACCCCACGAGGGAGAAGGCCGGCGGGAGCAGGCTACGGTTGGCCAGATCGTACATGGCCGGCAGCAGCTTCTTCTTGGCGAGGTCACCCGTGACGCCGAACAACACGAGAGCCGACGGCGCGGCGACCCGGGTCAGGCGCCGGTCGCGGGGATCGCGTAGCGGGTTGCAGTTCTTGTTGTCAGGCACGCGTGTTCCTGTTCGTTCGCGGTTGGTGGCGGGTCACAGCTCCGATGCCACCCTGAGCAGCTGCGCGACACCCTCGGCCCGGTCCGTGAGCCGCAGCCGCACGACGGGACGGTGGTGATCGCTCAGCACGCCAGCGTCGCCGTCGGCCTGCGCGCCGATGAGCTCACCGAACGTGAACGGGATCCCGGGGATGTCCACGTCAGTGCCCGTGGCCGCAGTGATCTGCAGGTAGACACCCTGCTCGGGGCCGCCCTTGTGGTACTGACCCGTGGAGTGCAGGAACCGGGGTCCCCAACCGAAGGTCACGGGACGGCCCGTGTGCCGTGCGAGCAGATCGCGGATCGACTCGAGCTGCGCCCACTCGAGACGGTCGAAGTACGCCTGGACGCTCACGTAGCCGTTCTCGGGCAGCTGGGCGAGCAGTGCGGCGAGCGCCTCGGGCACGGTCGTGGCGCCGTCGAGCAGCTGTTCATTGCCACGGATCTCGATCGCGCCGTCCGTGGCGGCGGCGGGGGAGGGCTCGGGCTTGGCGGCCAGCAGCTCGCGAGTGGCCGCCTTGGCGGATTCCACGTCCGGCTGGTTGAACGGGTCGATGCGCAGCAACTGTCCCACCACAGCGATCGCGACCTCGAACGCCATCATGAGCCCGGCCAGCGAACCGGCCACGCGCACGCCCTCGCCCTGCTCCTCCGTGACGGCCTCGTCGTCCACGAGCGAGACCACCAGGACGTCGGGGGCGCCCGACGTCACTTCGGGAGCGGCGTCGTTCACGACCACGGGCAGCACACCGGTTCCGGACTTGCCCGTGGACTCGGCGATCAGCTGCTCGGCCCAGTCCGCGAAGCCCACGAACGGTGCACCCTGGTTCACGAGCACGATCTTGTCGCGCAGCGGGGACGTCCCGCCCAGGGCGGCGCCGAGCTGCAGACCGATGTTGTTCTCGTCATCCTCGCGCAGCATCTCGGTGGCCTCTTCGGCGTCGTCGAGCAGCGCCGCGACGTCCACGCCGGCGAGCCCGGACGGCACGAGGCCGAACGCGGTGAGCGCCGAGAAGCGACCGCCCACGTTCGGGTCCGCGGTGAAGACCTTGCGGTAGCCGGCCTCACGGGACGCGGAGTCCATGGGGGAGCCCGGATCCGTCACGACCACCACGCGCGACGGTGCATCGATGCCCGCGCGCTCGAACGCGTTCACAAACACGCGCCGGGCGGAGTCCGTCTCGACCGTGGACCCGGACTTGGAGGAGACCACGAGCGCGGTGTGCTCGAGGTCCTCGAGTGCTTTGGTGACCATCTCCGGGTCGGTGGAGTCCAGCACGAACAGGTCCACCCCCGCGCTGCGCGTGATCACCTCGGGGGCCAGCGACGAGCCGCCCATGCCCGCGAGCACGAAACGGGTCACGCCCTCCCGGGCGAAGTCGTGGCGCAATTGTTCGATCTCGGGCACCAGGGGGCGCGAGACGCGCACGGCGTCGGTCCACCCGAGCCGTATCGCGGCTTCCTCCTGCGCGGCGGAGCCCCACAGCGCGGGGTCCTGGTCGAAGAGTTTGGACGCGAAGTTCTCGGCGACCAGACGCGGGACGTGCGTGTCGATCGCCTCACGCGCGGCGCCGGCCGCCTGCAATGACAATGAGCTCACGGGGAGCCTCCTCGGAACGTGGTTTTCGGACAACGACGCCGCGGCGCGGCTTCGACCCTATACTCACCGGGCGGGTGCCCGGCGCGGGATCGCAGCCGCGACGCAGTGGCTGGGTTCGGCTCAGCGGGCCTCGTCGAGGGCAGTGCGCACCGTGGCGAGCAGCTCGTCCCAGGACTTGTCGAACTTCTTCAGCCCCTCGGTCTCGAGCTGGTCCACGACCTCCTCGTAGGAAATCCCCTGCTCGGCCACGGCGTTGAGCACGTCCGTGGCCTGTTGGTAGGTCCCCGTCACGGTGTCACCGGTGATCTCGGCGTGGTCGTAGGTCGCGTCCAGGGTCTTCTCCGGCATGGTGTTCACGGTATTCGGGGCCACGAGTTCGCTCACGTACAGCGTGTCCGGCAGCGACGGGTCCTTGACACCCGTAGACGCCCACAGGGGACGTTGCGGGTTGGCCCCGGCCGCGGCCAGGCGCTTCCAACGCTCGGTCTCGAGCTGCTCCTCGTAGACCTGGTAGGCCAGGCGCGCGTTGGCGAGACCCGCCTTACCCTTCAGGGCCTTGGCCTCGTCCGTGCCCACGGCGTCCAGACGCTTGTCGATCTCGGTGTCCACGCGGGAGACGAAGAAGGACGCGACGGAGTGGATCGTGGAGAGGTCCTTGCCGTTCTCGAGCGCTTCCTCGAGGCCCTGCATGTACGCGTTGATGACCCCGCGGTAGCGGTCCAGCGAAAAGATCAGGGTCACGTTCACTGAGATGCCCTCCGCGATCGTGGCCGCGATCGAGGGCAGGCCCTTCTCGGTGGCGGGGATCTTGATCAGCGCGTTGGGCCGGTCGATGGTCTGCGAGAGCTTCTGGGCCATTGCGGACGTGGCGTCGGCGTCCTGGGCCAGTCGAGGGTCCACCTCGATGGACACGCGACCGTCCACGCCCTGGGTGGCCTGGGCGATGGGGGTGAACAGGTCGCACGCATCGCGCACGTCGTCGGTGGTGATCCGGAACACGGCGTCGTCCACGGAGGCGCCGGCCTTGGCGAGCTCCGCGACCTGTTCGCGGTAGGACTCACCGTCCGCGAGTGCCGCGGCGAAGATCGTGGGGTTGGTGGTCACGCCCACCACGTTCTTGGTGTCGATCAGTTCCTGGAGGTTCCCGCTCGTCAGGCGCTGGCGGGAGAGGTCGTCGAGCCAGATGGAGACGCCGGCGTCGGAGAGTTTCTGGGTGGGAGTCGTCATGATGTCCTCACTTCACGTCGAAGGGTTCTGGGGCGTCGCAGTCGGCCCGAGCGGGCCGCCTGCGACGTGGGACGGGGTTCAGCGAGCGGCGGCGATGGACTCCTCGGCGGCCTGGGCCACGGCTTCGGCGGTGATGCCGAACTCGCGGTACAGGGTCTGGTAGTCGGCGGACTCGCCGAAGTGCTCGAGGGACACGGCGCGTCCGGCATCGCCCAGCAGGTCGTTCCAGGACATCCGGATCCCGGCCTCCACGCTCACGCGGGCCTTGACGTCGGATGGGATGACGGAGTTGCGGTAGTCCTCGTCCTGGGCGTCGAACCACTCGCGGCACGGCATGGACACCACGCGGGCGGCCACGCCCTTGGCCTTGAGCTGTTCACGGGCCTCGACGGCGAGCTGGACCTCGGAACCGGTGCCGATGAGCACTACGTCCGGGGCGCCCTCGGTGTCCGCGAGGACGTATCCACCGCGGGCTACGCCTTCGGCGGAGGCGAACTTCTCGCCGTCGTGATCCGGGTGAAGGTCCTCCCGCGCGAACGTGGGCAGGTCCTGGCGTGTGAGGGCGATCCCGGCCGGGTGCTCGTGGTGCTCAAGGATGGTTCGCCATGCCACGGAGGTCTCGTTGGCGTCCGCGGGGCGCACGACGTCGAGCCCCGGGATCGCGCGCAGCGCGGAGAGCTGCTCCACGGGCTGGTGCGTGGGACCGTCCTCACCCAGGCCGATCGAGTCGTGCGTCCACACGTAGATCGAGGGCACGCGCATGAGCGCACCCAGGCGCACGGCGGGACGCTGGTAGTCCGAGAAGATCAGGAACGTGCCGGAGTAGGCGCGCGTCTGGCTGCTCATCACGATGCCATTGACGATCGCTGCGGCAGCGTGCTCACGGATGCCGAAGTGCAGCACCCGGCCGTACGGGGAACCGGACCACTGGGCCGTGGAGCGGGCCTCGGGGATGAAGGACTTGGCGTCGTCGATCGTGGTGTTGTTCGACCCCGCGAGGTCCGCCGAACCGCCCCACAGCTCGGGGAAGGTGTCCGCGATGGCGTTGATGACCTGACCGGAGGCCTTGCGGGAGGCCACGGCCTTGCCCGCCGGGAACGTGGGGAACGCGTCCTCGTAGTTCTCGGGCAGTTCCTCGTTCTTGATCCGGTCGTACAGTGCGGCCTTGTCCGGGTGGGCCTCACGCCAGTCGGCGAAGGACTTCTCCCACTGCGCGCGCTCCTGCTTGCCGCGTTCGCCGACCTCGCGCACGTGCTCGAAGATCTCGGGCTCGATCTGGAAGGACTTCTCCGGGTCGAAGCCCAGGATCTTCTTGGTCGCGGCGACCTCGTCCTCGCCCAGCGCGGAACCGTGCACGCCACCGGTGTTCTGCTTGGTGGGGGCGGGCCAGCCGATGATGGTGTTCAGGGCGATGATCGAGGGCTTGTCCGTGACCTTGGTGGCCGCGACGATCGCGTCGTACAGCCCCTGCACGTCCTCCTGGTACTCGCCGCCGTTGCGCCAGTCCACGCGCGTGGTGTCCCAGCCGTAGGCCTCGTAGCGTTTGAGGACGTCCTCGTTGAACGCCACGTTGGTGTCGTCCTCGATGGAGATCTTGTTGTCGTCGTAGATCACCACGAGGTTGCCGAGCTCCTGGGTGCCCGCCAGCGACGACGCCTCGGAGGTGATGCCCTCCTGCAGGTCACCGTCGGACGCGATCACGAACACGGTGTGGTCGAACGGGGAGGTGCCCTGAGCGGCGTCGGCGTCGAACAGACCGCGCGTGTAGCGCTGCGCGTACGCGAAACCCACGGAGGACGCGAGCCCCTGGCCCAGCGGACCCGTGGTGATCTCGACACCCGTGGTGTGGCGGTACTCGGGGTGGCCCGGGACCTTGGAACCCCACGTGCGCAGGGACTCGAGATCCTCCATCTCAAGGCCGTAGCCGGAGAAGTACAGCTGCAGGTACAGGGTCAGGGACGTGTGACCGGGGGAGAGGATGAACCGGTCACGCCCGGTCCAGCGGTCGTCGGAGGGGTCGTGCCGCATGATCTTCTGGAACAACAGGTACGCGACCGGGGCCAGGGACATGGCGGTGCCGGGGTGGCCGTTGCCCACCTTCTGCACGGCGTCCGCGGCGAGCACACGTGCGGTGTCCACCGCACGGGCGTCCTTCTCGGTCCAGTTCAACGGTTGATCGAGGTTCGGCACGGTGACGCGCCCCTTTCCTAGACGGGTTGTGCGGTCACGATCCGGAACACTCCGCCGCGGACTCGGCCGCGACGATCGGCCCGGAACGCATGTTCCGGGATCAACCTTAGTCCGGTGGGACGCCGCGTGGCAGGGACGACCGCGGCCCGCGCCACGGGCACAAGCGCGTGCCGGACATCACCCCGGCGTGGGCCGGGACGGGCGGCTATACTGATGACCGGGTATCGGTGCGCGTGCGGCGCGCCCGCCCCAGGCACTCCCGGCGCACGGCCGGGCCACCCACGTTCTTTGGAGCATTGATTCCGTGAATCACCTTGACACCGCGACGCACCCGGAATCCCACGGATCCCACGCGCCGCACGGACACGGAGTGACCGGGACCCGCATCGGGACCGTGGAGCCCGTGGGGTATCAGGGCCGGATGACCTTGGGTCGTAAGCTCAAAGCGTACGTGGCGCTCACGAAGCCCCGGATCATCGAACTGCTCCTCGTGGCCACCGTGCCCACCATGTTCTTCGCCCAGCAGGGCGTCCCCGATTTCTTGCTCATGCTCAACACCCTGATCGGCGGCGCGCTCGCGGCCGGTGCGGCGGGTGCGTTCAACTGTTACATCGACCGCAACGAGGACCGGCTCATGCGGCGCACCGCCAAGCGCCCACTCGTGACCGGTGAGGTGGGGGAGCGTGAGGCCCTGATCTTCGCGTGGGTGCTTTCGGTCGTGTCCGTCGCGTGGCTGACCCTGGGGGTCAGCGTCTTGTGCGGTGTGCTCGGCGTGGTGGCCATCGCCCTGTACGCGGTGTTCTACTCGATCGTGCTCAAACGCCGCACCGCGCAGAACATCGTGTGGGGCGGGATCGCCGGGTGCATGCCCGTACTGATCGGCTGGGCCGCGGTGCGCGGGACCCTTGAGTGGCCCGCATTCGTGCTCTTCGCGTTCATCTTCCTGTGGACCCCGCCGCACTACTGGCCGCTGTCCATGAAGTACGCGGAGGACTATTCCCGCGCCGGCGTGCCCATGCTCGGTGCGGTGGACACCGCGCGCACCGTGGGCGCCCAGGTGGTGCTCTACGCGTGGGCCACCGTGATCTGCTCGCTGCTGTTGATCCCCGTGGGTGACGCCGGGTGGGTCTACGGTGTGATCGCCCTGATCTCCGGCGGCTGGTTCACGTACCACTGCCACAAGCTCTACGGCCTGGCCCGCGTCGGCAAGCCCACGCTCAAGCAGGCCATGTACGTGTTCCACGGCTCGATCGCCTACATCACCTTCGTGTTCGTGGGCGTGGCCCTGGACCCGTTCTTGGGTGGGCCCATTTTCTGACCCGGGCCGTTCCCGTCGGAGCCCTTCGGGCTTGCGTCTCGCCCGGCCCGCTCCAGCGTGCGGGATCCCGCCCGGGCGTTACCACGGACGACGACGCCGTCCGCCCTTCGTTCTCGACGTCACGCACAGGCTGGGTGTCCTGGAAAGCTGGTTAGGGTCACCTAAAATGGGTCCATGTTCTCGATGACCTTCTCCGGTGTGATCGCCTACCCCGTGACCCCCTTGCTCCCCGGTGGCGGGCTGGACCTGGATTCCCTCGAACGC
This sequence comes from Kocuria sp. UBA1838, assembly GCF_002338785.1. Lineage (NCBI taxonomy): Bacteria > Bacillati > Actinomycetota > Actinomycetes > Micrococcales > Micrococcaceae > Kocuria > Kocuria sp. UBA1838. The sequence continues at coordinate 60,010 of NZ_DDIY01000011.1, forward strand.
AGTGTCGCGCGGCTCGCGCGCAGCGGAGTGTCCGGGATCGTGGTACTCGGGACCTCCGGTCTGTTCGCCTACCTGGACCCCCAGGAACGGGCGCAGGTGGTCCGCACGGCCGTGGACGCGGCGTCGGGCTCGGGGACGCCCGTGGGCGTGGGGATCTCCGCTATCACCACGCGGGAGGTCATGCAGTTCGCGTACTCCGCCGAGAACAACGGTGCCGACGGCCTGGTGTTGAGCCCCGTGAGTTACATCCCGTTGGTATCCCAGGAGATCGCGGACCAGGTGGAGACGGTCGCCTCCGCTATGTCCCTGCCGTTGTGCCTGTACAACAACCCGACCACCACCGGGTTCACCTACCCCGTGGAACTGGCCTCGGAGCTGTCGTGGCTGGACAACGTGGTCGCGTTCAAGGACACCGCGGCGTCCGGTCGGCTCTTCCACTCCCGCCAGCTGCTCTTCGCGCAGCAGGCCGAACCGGGCACCGTACACGGTGTGAGCCGCGATCAACTCATCGTGGACGAGTACCCGAGCGCGGCGTGGCACAGCGGCATGGCGGCGTTGCTCGCGCCCGAGTTCGTGGCCTTCCACCGCGCCGTCGCGGAGGGTCGCGCGGACGACGCCGCAGCCTGGAGCGCCGCGCTGCATCCCCTCATGCACCTCATGAGTCAGGAACGGCCCCTGTCGGTGCTCTACGCGTTGGCGGAGGTGTGCGGCGTTCGAACGAGCGCTCCCCGCCGTCCCCTGCTGCCCATCCCGTCCCACAGCAAGCGGCTGCTCTCGGACGCCGTGGAGCGACTGCGCTCGTCCGCACCTTCGGCGACCTTCGTCGCAGAATAAGCTCGGTGCCTCGCGATCAGCGCACGGTGTGCGCGGGTGTGGCGCGAGCGGCGTCGTCGGCGGGCTCGTCGATGGGTGCCGCGTACTCGTGGGTGTCCTGTGCGAGGTAGACGCTGAACGAGACCACCCGCGTGGCCGCCCAGATCAGCACGGCCGAGAGCACCATGTGCAGGGCCACGGCGGGAACCGGGACCCCGTTGAAGTACTGGTAGTACCCCAGCATCGCCTGGGCCACGATGACGACCGCCATGATGAGGTACGCGTTACGCAGGATCCGCGGCAGGGACTTCACGACGGTGAGGGCGATGCCCGCGATCACCGTGAACGTCAGGAGGTAGACGGGGATGGCGTGCGCCCGGGCGATCATCACGGAGTCGAATGTGAGCCGCGCACTGTCCTCGTCCCCGGCGTGGGGGCCCGTGCCCGTGACGAGCGTCCCGAGGTAGAGGATCACGGCGGTGAGCACACCGGTCAGCGCCCCCAGCACGCGTGCGGCGGAGCGGGAGCCGTGCAATTGCCCCGGTCGCTGCTCGTATGCGACCACCGACAGCCCGTCCCGGCGGGTGTTGAGCACGAGCAGAGTGGCCAGGCTGATCATGATGGCCGAGATCAGGTAGTGCACCCCCACCACGAGCGGGTGCAGGTCCGCGTGGACGGTGATGCCGCCGATCACGGCCTGCAGGGGAATGCCGATCAGCAGGAACAGCGCCAGGCGGAAGAGCTTGGGGTGCTCGTGACGCAGTTTGAGCACCGAGAGGAACGTGAGCACCGCGACCACGGTGAGCACGAACGTCAGCAGGCGGTTGCCGAACTCGATCAGCCCGTGCACGCCCATCTCCTGGGTGCTGGTCCACGAGTCGGCGGTGCAGCGCGGCCACGTGGGGCAGCCCAACCCGGAACCCGTCAGGCGCACGAGCCCGCCCGTGAGGATTAACAGCGAGTTGGTCAGCAGGGATGCGACCGCGAGTCCCCGCACCCACGGGGTCACGGTGGCGGGCCACCAGAACGAATCGGTGGCGGTGCGGCGGGCGACATCAGACATGACGGAGCATCCAAGGGCAGAGGGGATGGGACCCCTCCAGTGTAGCGAGAACAGCGTGGGAAACCCCTGGGCGCAGCGGGCTCACGCGGGTGAGCTCACACCCACTTGAACCAGGCGACCGTGGCCGCCCAGCTGAGCACGGCCCACGCGGCGAGCACGAGCAGCGGCACGGGGGAGACACTACCCATCAGGAAGCATTCCCGCAGCGCCTCACCGGCCGCGGAGGACGGCAGCCACGCCACGAGCCACGAGAGCCACCCGGGCAGCACGCTCACCGGGAAGAGGACGCCGCCGGCGGCCGCGAGCGCGACCCATACGACGTTGAGCACGGCCAGGGTCGCCTCGGCGCGCAGGGTCCCCGCAATCAGCATGCCGAGCCCGGTGAACGCGAGTGCCACGAGGATCAGCAGGGGAACGGACCCCAGCACGGCCTCCCAGGACGGCCGCCAGCCCAGGGGCACGGCCACGGCCGCAATCACCGCGTACTGCACCGCGAGCACGGCCAGGATGGCCAGTAGCTTGCCCGCGATCAGCCCGGCGCGACCCAGGGGAGTGGTCGAGAGGTAGCGCAGCACCCCGTAGCGACGGTCGAAACCGGTCTGGATCCCCTGTCCGGAGAACGCGCTCGAGATCACGCACAGCACCAGGATCCCGGGCACGGCCACGTCCACGCGGGATGCGTCCCCCACGCGGTAGCCGTCCAACAGGTCGGTCACGGTCAGGGCCACGAGTGCCATGACGGGCAGGATCAGCAGAAGCAGCAACTGTTCGCCGTTGCGGATCATGGTCATAGTCTCGAAGCGCGCCTGAGCGAGCACGCGCCGGGGCAGGGACGCGGCCCCGGCGGGGGACGACGGCGCTGCGGTCACCGAGGACTCGTGGGTCGAGGTGCTCACGGGGCATTCCCCCCGGAGACTTCCAGGAAGACGTCCTCGAGGGATCGGGGTTGCACGCTCAGCGCCTCCGGCAAGGTGTCGTTCTGTGTGGCCCACGCGGTCAGTTCGCGGATCCGTGGTGCGTCCAGCGGGCCCGTTAGCGTCACGGTACGGTCCTGGACGCTCCATTCGACGTCGTCGAACCGCGGGGTGCGCCACGGCGGGTCCGCGCGCAGCAGACCGGCGTGCTCCTTGGCGAGCGTGATGCTCATCACGAGCGGTGCGTGGCGTTCGGCGCTGACCAGTTCCGCAACGGTTCCCTGCGCGGCGATCGTGCCCCGGTCCACGATGTAGACGTAGTCGGCCAGGCGGGCGGCGTCGTCCATGAGGTGCGTGGTCAGGATGATGCACACCCCGCTGTCCCGCAGGCGCCGGATCAGGTCGAAGACGATGTGGCGCGAGCGGGGGTCCAACCCCGCCGAGGGTTCGTCCAGGAACAGCACGTCCGGGCGGCCCACGAGGGCCGCGGCTAGGGCCACGCGTTGCTTCTGCCCGCCGGACAGGCGCCGGATCCCCGTGGTCAGGAACGATTCGATGCCCAGCAGCTCCACGAGTTCGACCACGGGCACGGGGTCCGCGTAGAGCCGGCTGACGTGGCGCAACAGTTCCCCGGGGCGCACTGACGGCGGTAGACCCCCGTCCTGGAGCATCACGCCCACGCGCGCCCGCAATGCGGGGGAGGCGTGCCACGGGTCCTCCCCGAGCAACCGGACGCTGCCCGAGGTGGGGCGCTGCAGCCCCTGGGCGCACTGCAGTGTGGTGGTCTTGCCGGCCCCGTTGGCCCCGAGCAGGGCGGTGATTTTCCCGTGCTCCGCGGCCAGGCTCAGCCCGCGCACGGCCCGGACGGGCTCACCCCGGCCCTCGAAGGTCTTCACGAGGTTCTCGATGTGCAGGGCGGGACCGGTGTCGGTCGCGGTCGCCGGGGACGTGGGAGCGGGGTCGGGGTGGATCTGCACCCGGATAGTCTAGAACGTCCGTCCCGGTACTGGCTGGAGGGTTCGCCGAAGGGTCTTAGGCCCCGGTTCCCCTATCGGAGCCGTTTGGCCGGGAATGGATTAGGACATACCCTCGTTATGTATTGCGTGTCCCACCACGAGGGTTTTTACGCTGCATGGCGCTCACCCGGTGGGATCGACGCGGACGCCGCGCCCCGAGCCAACCGTCATCACTCGAAGGATGTTGTACCGAGCATGAGTTCACCTGCCACGGACCGCGGTGCGGTCCGCACGGACCAGGATGACACCACCCGTTCCCGGGTGCTCTCGTTGGTGCTCGCCCACGGTCCCATCTCCGCCGCCCAGATCGCCAAGGACCTGGGGTTGACCCCCGCCGCCGTCCGGCGCCATCTGGACGCGCTCGAGGCCGAACAGTTCATCGAGGTCTCCGCCCTGCGCAGCGCGCAATCGGGCGCGGGGCGCCCGGCCCGGCGCTACGTCGTCGCCCCCGGAGGCCACGAACAGCTTGGCCACGACTACCTCGGACTCGCACACCGTGCGCTGGAGACCATGCAGCGCGTGGGCGGTGAGAAGCTCGTGCAAGCGTTCGTCGCCGAGCAGATCGAGCGCATGCGCGAACGCTACCGCCCGCAGGTCGAGGCGGCCGGGCCCGACGTCGACGACCGCCTCAACGCCCTGACCGCGGCCATGAGCCGCGACGGCTTCGTGGCCTCGCACACCACCGTGACCCCGCGGGGACCCAAGGGCGTTACGCTGCGCTCGGCGCAACTGTGCCAGGGCCACTGCCCCATCCAGGACATCGCGAGCGAGTACCCCGAGTTCTGCGAACAGGAAACCGCACTGATCTCCGAACTGTTGGACGTGGACGTCCGCAGGCTGTCCACCATGGCGGCCGGCGCCCACGTCTGCACCACACACGTCCCGCTGCAACTGCGCACTGCGGGTCACTCGAATTCCACCAACCACACAACCGCACGACAGGGAGGGTTGTCATGACCGAGCGCATTGTGCCCGCGGAGACCGCGGGCAACACGTCAGGTGACACCACGATTTCCGAGATCCTGGAGATGAACCCGGAGCTCGAGGGGATCGGTCAGTACCAGTACGGCTGGGCCGACAAGAACGACGCCGGTGCCTCCGCGCGCCGCGGCGTCAACGAAGAAGTGGTCCGGGACATCTCGGCCAAGAAGAGCGAACCGGACTGGATGACCCAGCTGCGGCTCAAGGGTCTGAAGTTCTTCGACCGCAAGCCCATGCCCACGTGGGGTGCGGACCTGTCCGGGATCGACTTCGACAACATCAAGTACTTCGTGCGCTCCACCGAGCAGCAGGCCGGCTCCTGGGAGGAGCTGCCCGATGACATCCGCAACACGTACGAAAGGCTCGGCATCCCCGAGGCGGAGCGCAACCGTCTGGTGGCCGGTGTGGCCGCGCAGTACGAGTCCGAGGTCGTGTACCACCAGATCCGCGAGGACCTGGAGCGCCAGGGCGTGATCTTCATGGACACGGACACCGCGCTGAAGGAGCACCCCGAGTTCTTCGAGGAGTACTTCGGCACCGTGATCCCGGTGGGCGACAACAAGTTCGCCGCACTGAACACGGCCGTGTGGTCCGGCGGGTCGTTCGTGTACGTGCCCAAGGGCGTGCACGTGGACATCCCGCTGCAGGCCTACTTCCGCATCAACACGGAGAACATGGGCCAGTTCGAGCGCACGCTGATCATCGCGGACGAGGACTCCTACGTCCACTACATCGAGGGTTGCACCGCGCCGATCTACAAGACGGACTCGTTGCACTCCGCCGTGGTGGAGATCATCTGCAAGAAGAACGCCCGGGTGCGCTACACGACCATCCAAAACTGGTCGAACAACGTGTACAACCTGGTGACCAAGCGCGCGATCGCCCACGAGGGTGCCACCATGGAATGGGTGGACGGCAACATCGGCTCCAAGGTCACCCAGAAGTACCCCGCGGTCTACATGACCGGTGAGCACGCCCGCGGTGAGACGCTGTCGATCGCGTTCGCGGGTGAGGGCCAGCATCAGGACACCGGCTCCAAGATGGTGCACATCGCCCCGAACACGTCCTCGTCGATCGTGTCCAAGTCCGTGGCCCGTAACGGCGGTCGTTCCGCGTACCGTGGTCTGGTGCAGGTGCGCGAGGGCGCCAAGCACTCCAAGTCCAACGTGGTGTGCGACGCCCTGCTCGTGGACACGATCTCCCGCTCGGACACCTACCCGTACGTGGACATCCGCGAGGACGACGTCACCATGGGTCACGAGGCCACGGTCTCCCGGGTCTCCGAGGAGCAGCTGTTCTACCTCATGCAGCGCGGTCTGCCCGAGGACGAGGCCATGGCCATGATCGTGCGCGGCTTCGTGGAGCCGATCGCCCGCGAGCTGCCCATGGAGTACGCGCTCGAGCTGAACCGTCTCATCGAACTGCAAATGGAAGGATCCGTTGGCTGATATGTCCACCACTGATCAGACCGCTCAGGACACCACCGAACAGGTGAACGGGGTCCCCACCGGTGAGGACCGCGTGGCGATTCCCGGGATGAGCCAGGAGGGCGAGACCCTCCAGGAGGGTCGTAACCAGGCCGGTGAGCCCGAGATCAGGCACACGGAGCACGGTGACATCTCCGGTGTCCCGGATTCCTCGCGCGCGGGTCGTTTCACCTCCTACGACGTCGCGGACTTCCCGCCGCTGAGCACCAAGCTCGAGGACTGGCGATTCACCCCGATCAAGCGCCTGCGCGGACTCGACGACTCCGCCCTGGACGGGCCCGCCCCGGCCGTGTCGGTCTCCGGCGGCGATGGCGTGGAGCTCACCACGGTCTCCCGCGAGGACTCCCGCATCGGCTCGGTGGGCATCCCCGAGGACCGGGTCTCCGCCAACGCGTGGTCCAACTTCCGCGAGGCCACCGTGCTCAGCGTCCCGCGCGACGCGCAGGTCACCGAGCCGGTCATCGTCACGATCACGGGTGAGTCGGCCGAGCCCGCAGCCCAGCACATCGTGATCGAGGCCGGGACGAACTCCCGCGCGCTCGTGGTGCTGCGCCACGTGGGCTCCGCCGTGCTGTCCCAGAACGTGGAGTTCTCGGTCGCGGACGGTGCCAACCTCACGGTCGTCTCGCTCCAGGAATGGGACGACGACTCCGTGCACGCCTCTTCGCAGCAAGCGAGCCTGGGCCGCGACGCGACCTTCAAGCACGTGCTCGTGAGCCTCGGTGGGGACCTCGTGCGGGTCACCCCGTCCACGCGCTTCACCGCTCCCGGTGGTGACGTGGAGATGTACGGTCTCACGTTCGTGGACGACGGCCAGCACCTGGAATCCCGGTTGTTCGTGGACCACTCCGTGCCCCGGTGCCGTTCCCGCGTGACCTACAAGTCCGCGCTGCAGGGCGAGAACGCCCACGGCGTGTGGATCGGCGACGTGCTGATCCGCGCGGAAGCGGAGGGCACGGACACCTACGAGCTCAACCGCAACCTGATCCTCAACGACGGCCCCCGCATGGACTCCGTGCCGAACCTCGAGATCGAGACCGGCCTGATCGCCGGCGCCGGTCACGCCTCGACCACGGGTCAGCTGGACGACGAGCACCTGTACTACCTGATGTCCCGCGGGATCCCTGAGCAGGACGCGCGGCGCCTCGTGGTGCGCGGGTTCCTGTTCGAGATCATCCAGCAGGTGGGCGTCGAGTCCCTCGAGGAACAGCTGCGCGCGTCCCTCGAGGACGAGCTGGCCCGCACCGAGAACTGAGCGCCCGGCCCACGCGCCGCGGCAGTTCCCATCCACGACCTTCCCGCATCCGGCTCGCGAACCGATCGGGTGCGCACGAACACTAGGAGAATTGCTTCATGTCAACTCTGGAGATCAAGGACCTCCACGCGTCCGTCATCCTGGACGACGAGACCACCAAGCCCATCCTCAAGGGCGTGAACCTGACCATCAATTCCGGTGAGGTGCACGCGATCATGGGTCCCAACGGTTCCGGGAAGTCCACGCTCGCCTCCACGATCGCCGGTCACCCCAAGTACCAGGTGGACTCCGGTTCCGTGACCCTGGACGGTCAGGACGTGCTGGAGATGTCCGTGGACGAGCGCGCCCGCGCCGGGCTCTTCCTGGCCATGCAGTACCCCGTGGAGATCCCGGGTGTGACCACCTCCAACTTCCTGCGTTCGGCCAAGACGGCGATCGAGGGCGAGGCCCCGTCCCTGCGCACGTGGACCAAGGACGTGCGCACCGCCATGGACAAGCTGAAGATCGACAGCGACATGTTGCAGCGCAACGTGAACGAGGGCTTCTCCGGTGGCGAGAAGAAGCGTCACGAGATCCTGCAACTCGAGATCCTCAAGCCCAAGATCGCGCTGCTGGACGAGACCGACTCCGGTCTGGACGTGGACGCCCTGAAGATCGTCTCCGAGGGTGTCAACCGCGCCCTGCAGGAGGACAACACGGGCATCATGCTCATCACCCACTACACGCGGATCCTGCGCTACATCAAGCCGCAGTTCGTGCACGTGTTCTCGGACGGGCGCGTGGTGGACCAGGGTGGTCCCGAGCTCGCCGACCAGCTCGAGAACGAGGGCTACGACCGCTACGTGCGGGCCCCCGCCAAGTAAGTCCCCGCACACCACTTCAGAGGAGGTCGCGATGAGCGATTCCACCGAGACCGTCACGGCGGAGACCCCCGGTCCCAATGGCCAGGCGTCGCTTGCCGAGATCACGGATCTGTTGAAGAACGTGATCGACCCCGAGCTGGGTGTCAACATCGTGGACCTGGGGCTGCTCTACGGGCTGGCCTACCAGGATGACGATTCCCTGCGTCTGGACATGACGCTCACCACGGCCGCGTGCCCGCTGCAGGACGTGATCGAGGAACAGGTCGCCCAGAACCTGGCCCCCACCGTGGACGAGTGGCACGTGAACTGGATCTGGATGCCCCCGTGGGGTCCCGAGCGGATCACGGAGGACGGACGCGATCAGATGCGGGCCCTGGGCTTCAACATCTGAGTCGATGCGTGTCGTGAGGGCGCGGGGTGAACCACCCCGCGCCCTCACGCGTACCCGGACCCCTCCCGCATGACTCGGATGCGCAGAGCCCCCGGCAGCCATGTGCTCGGCCCCATCCGAGGGTTCCATGGCGCGGGCGGTGCTACGTTCGGATCCGACGTCCATGTCGGGCCCGCGGCCCACGTCCGGATCGGGAGATGCTCCCTGCAACGCCAACTACCCCAGCTGACCGAATTGAAACCCCTCATGCGCCTCGGCTCCTTCAACCCGGATCGCACCCACGGGGTTCACGCGGTTCATGCATGCGGGGGGTGAGACCGGGGGCGTGCTCACCGCCGACGACGCCCGCCGGGCCCTGAGCGTGGGCGCCGACGTTCTGGTGGTCTCGAACCACGGCGACCGGCACCTGGGCCGGGCCCCGGTGTCCCTGACCGCGCTGGCCGAGGTACGCGACGACGTGGGCCCGGACGTGCCGCCCGGACCCGACACCGGGGCGCCGGCCACCTGTGCTGCCCCGGTGCGGCTCGTCCGGGACGTGCCGCACCGGATGACGATGTGTGAACGGTTACTTCAGGGCCGCAGGACGGTTCAGGTCCGAGGCGGTGAACGTGTTGCACGCGCGGATGTCCCCGGTCTGGTAGCCGGTGAGGAACCACGCCTGGCGCTGCGCCGAGGTGCCGTGGGTGAAGGACTCCGGGTTCGCGCGACCCTGGGTGGTCTCCTGGATCCGGTCGTCACCGATCGCCCCGGCCGCCTCGATCGCGTCGGCGAGCTGCGTGCGCGTGATCGGTTCCAACTGGACGGCCCCGCCGGGCTCGGTCGCGTGATGCGCCCACATCCCCGCATAGCAATCGGCCTGCAGCTCGGTGCGCACGGCGGCCGACGTCGCGCCGTGCGGGTCCTGCTGCGCCCGGCCCAGGGTGCCCTGCAGGTTCTGCACGTGGTGCCCCACCTCGTGCGCCATGACGTACTCCTGGGCCAGGGCGTCGGCGTCCGCGCCGAACTGGCTGCGCATCTGGTCGAAGAAGCCGGTGTCCAGGTAGACCGTGGAATCCGGCGGGCAGTAGAACGGGCCGGTCGCGGAGGAGGCCTGGCCGCAGGACGTGGAATCGGTCCCGCGGAACAGTTCCACCTGCGGCAAGGAGTACTTCTTGCCCGTGGCCTCGGGGAAGTACCCTCCCCAGAACTGGTCCAGGGACTGGACCGTGGCCACCATGCGGCACTCGGTGTCCCGGTTGGCGTCCTCGCCCGTTCGGCAGCGGTCCGCGAGCCCGGAGTCCACCTGTTGCGTGCTCTGGGTGTCGTCCTGATTGCCGCCAGTGAGCGCATCGATGCCGTCCTGGCCGAAGAACAGTCCCGCGAGCAGCAGCAGGACGGCGCCGCCCAGCCCGCCTCCCACAGCGATCCCGCGGCCACCGCCGCCCGAACCCACGCGGCCGCCGTTGAGCTGGGAGTTGTCATTGAAACTCATGGGGGAAGCATAGGGCCCCACCGGGGCAACCGCGCGGTACGGGACCGTGGCGCCGCGTCGTGGCGCGTCGGACGGCCTCCGCGTCGCGTGCGCGGGGGCTCACTCGAGTCCGCGCGCGGCGAGCGCCTCCCCGGTGCGGTGCGCGTAGTCCACGGTCGCGATCACGGCCGGTGTCACGAGCTGCACTGGGGACGGGCGCACGGTGCGTGCCGCGGCGGCGTCGCGCAGCCCGGAGAGCACGCCGAACAACCAGGGCACCGAACGGATCATGAGTGAGACCGCGAGCCCCACCCGCTCGGGGTCCACACCCAGCCGGCGCAGCGGTGCGCACAGGGTGACCAGGCCGTCGATGAGTCGGGGCAGCGGTGTGGTGGTGATGAGCAACCGGGTGATCCCCACGACGGCCAGCAGGGAGAGCACGACGTCCGCCGCGCGGGCCGGACCGTTGGCCACGAGGTGGTAGAGACTCAGCACGCCCACGAGGAGCAGGAGTGGGCGCAGGGAGCGGGCCCACCGCCGTAACCCCAAACCACAGGCCGCGGACACCACCGCGCTGAGCGCGAATGCCGCGAGGGACACCGGCCACGCGCGCACGGCCATGATCGCCACGCACGCGCCGAGCAGCACCACGGTCTTGAGCCACAGGGGACTGCGATGCAGGATCGAGGTCCCGGGGACGTACGTGCCCAGCAGGTCGTCGGCGCGCGACCTCCTCACGCAGTCTCCCCGGGGAAACCGTGCGCGCACCACGCGCGGTACCGGGGGAGCACGAGCTCGGGCGGACCCTGATCGAGGATCCGCGCCTCGTGGACCACGACCACGTGCTCGGCGCTCTCGGCGAGGTCGAGGTCGTGCGTGCTCACAAGTTGCTGCTGGGGTAATCCGTCCAGCAGCTCTCGCAGCTTGAGGCGATTGCGCAGGTCCAGCAACGTGGTGGGTTCGTCCAGGATGAGCACCCGGGGTTCCACGGCGAGCACGGCGGCCAGCGCCACGAGCTGGCGTTCCCCGCCGGAGAGGTCGAACACGCTGTGGTGTGCGCGGTGCTCAAGCCCCATGCGGCGCAGCCAAGACAGGGCCTGCTCAGCGCGTTGCACCCGGTCCGGGACGCGACGCCGCAGGGACAGTTCGATGTCCTCGAGCGGTGTGGGCATCAGGATCTGGGAGGCCGGATCGGTGAACACGAACCCCACGAGCGAGCGGGCCTCCCGGGGGAAGGCCACGGGGTCCACGCTGCCCGTGCGCACCACGCCCGAGGTTGGTGTCACGAGCCCGTTGAACAGCCGCAGCAGCGTGGACTTGCCGGAGCCGTTGAGCCCGACCACCGCGGTGCGCGGCGCGGTGAACTCACACGTGACCCGGTCCAGGACGGTCACGGGACCCGCGGGTCCCTCCGCCGTGACGGTGACGTCCGCGCAGTACAGGGGCTCGGAGGAGCCCGGTCGTAGTGCGGGCTGCACTCAGAGGACCGCCCCGGCCATCCGGGGGAAGGCACGGTGCACGGCCACCGCGATCAGGGCCGCCACGAGTGCCTTAACCAGGTCACCGGGGACGAACGCGAGATCGGTGAGCAGCGCCGCCCGAAGGGACAATCCCGCGGTGAGCATCATGCCCACGATGCCCATGACGTGGGAGAGCACGAGGCCAGCGAGCGCCGCACCGAAGAGTGTGATCACCAGCCCGCCACGGCGTTCGGGGGCCGCGGAGGTGGAGCCCGCGCGGCGTCGTACGCGTTCGGCGCGCACGCTGCGGTGGGCGAGTGCACCCACGAGGGCGGCGGCGAACGGGAAGGAGAGCAGATAGCCCACGCTGGGCCCGCCCAGGACGGCCGGTCCGCCCACGAAGCCCGCGAACACCGGGACGCCGAGCAGACCCACGATCACGTACAGCGCCAGGGCGGCGAAGCCGCGGCGGCTCCCGAGGATCATGCCGGTCAGGTACACCCCGAGGGTCTGCAGTGTGATGGGCACCCCGAGCGCACCCACGGGGATGGCGGGAGCGAGCGCGAGCACGCACGTCAGTGCGGCGAACACGGCGATGTTGGCCAGGTCGAATGAGGTCACGGTGCGGGTGTCGCGCGCGGGTGCTGTCATGGTCCGCAGTCTAGTGGAGCCCGGTGGTGTGGGCCCTCGGCACCCGCCCACCCTCGCTCGCCCGACCGCTCCTGCTCATCCGGCGGGTCACATGGCCCGTGCACCTCACGGGACGACGCCGCATGGGTCGCGGGTGCCCCGCGCGCCGGCCGCGCCCGCTCGTCGAGTGGATTTGCGACCGCGAGTAGACTGGTGCAGGACCCCGCAGCCACGGGGTTTCTGTCTGTCCCGGGCGCCTCCATCCAGCGCGATCCACGAAGCGCCGCACGCCGAGCACGGTGTGCGGCGTCGTCCCGGGAGCACTCGCTCGACCGCCCCACGAAAGGCCCTGCACCGTTGATCACCGTCACGAACCTCGAACTGCGCGCCGGCGCGCGATTGCTCATGGACGAGGTGAACTTCCGGGTGGACAAGGGCGACAAGGTGGGCCTGGTCGGGCGCAATGGGGCTGGCAAGACCACCATGACCAAGGTGCTCGCGGGGCTCACGCTCCCCGCCGCGGGTGAGGTCACGCGGTCGGGATCGATCGGGTACCTGCCGCAGGACCCCAAGGTCGATGACATGGACCAGCTGGCCCGGGACCGCATCCTGTCCGCGCGTAACCTCGCCGGTGTGATCACCAAGCTGCGCCGCGCGGAGGAGGAGATGGCCTCCGAGGACGACGCCGTGCGGGCCAAGGCCATGCGCCGCTACGACCGCCTTGAGTCGGAGTTCCTGGCCGGCGGCGGCTACGCCGCGGAGTCCGAGGCCGCGACCATCACGAGCAACCTCAACCTGCCCCAGCGCGTGCTTGACCAGCCCCTGCACACGCTCTCCGGTGGGCAGCGTCGCCGTGTGGAGCTCGCCCGGATCCTGTTCTCGGACGCGGACACCATGCTCCTCGACGAGCCCACCAACCACCTGGACCACGACTCGATCGTGTGGCTGCGCGAGTTCCTGCGTTCCTACCAGGGCGGGGTCCTCATGATCTCCCACGACGTGGACCTCATGGAAATGGTCGTGAACAAGGTGTTGTACCTGGACGCCAACCGCTGCGTGGTGGATGTGTACAACATGACGTGGAAGAACTACCTCCAGCAGCGCGACCAGGACCAGGCCCGCCGCAAGCGTGAACGCGCCAACGCGGAGAAGAAGGCCGGGGTGCTCATGGACCAGGCCAACAAGATGCGCGCCAAGGCCACCAAGGCCGTGGCCGCCCAGCAGATGATCCGCCGAGCCGAACGGCTCATGGCCGGGATCGAGGGTGAACGCGTGCAGGACAAGGTCGCGGCCATCCGCTTCCCCAAGCCCGCCGATTGCGGCAAGACCCCGCTCATGGCCAAGGGCCTATCCAAGTCCTACGGCTCACTCGAGATTTTCACCGATGTGGACCTCGCGATCGACCGCGGTTCCCGCGTGGTCGTGCTCGGGCTCAACGGCGCGGGCAAGACCACGCTGCTTCGCATGCTCGCGGGCCAGGCGGACCCGGACACCGGCGAGGTGGTCGCGGGTCACGGCCTGAAACTCGGCTACTTCGCGCAGGAACACGACACCCTGGACACCGAGCGCACCGTCCTCGAGAACATGAAGAGCGCCGCACCGGACCTGCAGGACACCCAGGTGCGCACGATCCTCGGCTCGTTCCTGTTCCAGGGCGACGACGTGGACAAGCCCGCCGGGGTGCTCTCCGGCGGCGAGAAGACGCGACTCGCACTCGCGACGCTCGTAGCGTCGTCGGCGAACGTGCTGCTGCTGGACGAGCCCACCAACAACCTGGACCCCGCGTCCCGGCGGGAGATCCTCAACGCGCTGCACAGTTACGAGGGCGCCGTGGTCCTGGTCTCCCACGACGAGGGCGCCGTGGAGGCGCTCGAACCCGAGCGCGTGGTCATGCTCCCCGACGGCGTGGAGGACCTCTGGAGCCAGGACTACCAGGACCTCATCACCCTCGCGTAGCACGGGCGTCCTGCCGCGGCCGCCGGAGGACCAACGGGCCTGGCGCGCCGCGGGACTCTTCGCGGCGCGTACGGTGCGGGGACGTACGCCGCTCCCGCACCCGGCGCAGCGGGGCTCAGTTCTCGAACAGTACGACCTGGCGCACTGCCCGGCCCTCCGCGAGGGCGTCGAGACCCTCGTTGATCTGCTCGAAACCGATCCGCTGGGAGATCAGCTCCTCGATGGGTAGCTTCCCCTCCCGCCACAGTCCCAGGTACACGGGGATATCCCGCGCGGGGACCGCCGAACCCAGGTAGGAACCCACGATCGTGCGCGCCTGCGCGGTGAGCCCCAGCGGGGAGATCGTGGACCGGGCGTCCGGCGAGGGCAACCCCACCGTCACCATGATGCCCCCGGGCGAGGTCGCCGCTACCGCCGTCTCGAACGCGCGGGGGTGGCCCGCGGCCTCGATCACCACGGCCGCCGTCACCCCCTGCTCGGCGAGCTCCTCGGGGGAGTACACCGCGCTTGCTCCGAGTTCGACGGCGCGCGCGAGCTTCTCCGGGTTCGCGTCCACCCCGATCACCGGGCCCTTCTCGAGCGAGACCGCGGTCAGCAGCGCAGCCATGCCCACGCCGCCCAGACCCACGATGAGCACCGTGTCACCGTCGTCTGGACGGCCCGCATTGATCACGGCGCCGCCGCCCGTGAGCACCGCGCAGCCCACCACGGCGGCGATCTCCGGGGGCACGTCCTTGTCCACGGGCACCACCGATTGGCGGTTGACCACCGCGTGGGTCGCGAAACCCGAAACCCCCAGGTGGTGGAACAGCTCCTCCTCACCGCGGTGCAATCGGCGCTCACCACCGGGCAACAGCCCGGCGTCGTTACTGCGGGAACCGGGACCGCACGGCAGCTTCCCGTCCGTGGCGCATTGGTCGCACTCCTCGCAACGGGGCAGGAACACGGTCGTGACCTGGTCACCCACGGCGATGTCCGTGACACCCTCACCCACCGCCTCCACGATCCCGGAGGCCTCGTGTCCCAGCACCATGGGCGTGGGACGCACCCGGTTGCCGTCCACCACGGACAGGTCCGAGTGACACAGTCCCGCCGCCCGGACCTGGATCAGCAGCTCGCCCGGACCGGGGTCCGCGAGCTCCACCTCCTGGAGGCGCAACGGATGGGACTCGGCGTACGGGCGCGGCAGCCCGATCTCCTCGAGCACGGCGGCGGTGATCTTCACGGCGACTCCTTCATCACGGGTGACCCGTCCGACAAGGCAACGTCCGCTCGGGCGGACCGCCCGCCGGGACGGCTCCCTCGGGTGCCGTAAGCGGGCGCGGGTCTGCGTCTCAGTGTCGCCTGTCGGCCTCGAGGGCGTCCAGTAGGGCATCCTCCTCGTCTTCGTTGCTCACGCCGGTGGAGGCCCGACGGCGCTTGGGTCGGTACAGCGACTTCAGATGCGCGGGCATGTCGTCGGCCATCTGCAACTGACGGATGATCAGCGACTCGTCCATCTCCCCGATGTAGTTGCCCTCGGCGTCGTAGTACTGCGCCAACCGGCGTTCCACCTCCGCGGCGTACGCGCGATCCCACTCGAGGTTCTTCACGTGCTGGCGGGCCGAGTACCCGTAGGCCACGAACACCAGCACCGCGAACGCGTACCACTGCAGCGAGTAGGACAGGTGCGGACCGTACTCGATGGCCGGTCGTTCACCGGCCTGCGGGGTCACGCTCGAGGGCGGGTCCTCGGAGACCAGTTCTCCGTACCCGCCCGTGGCCAGCGCGCCACCCCAGCGTTCGGCGAACGCGGGCAGGTCGATCGAGGCTGACTGACCCTCGGGTGCCCCGCGGTCCACGGTGCCCTCGGTGGGGCGCAGCCGGGCGGTCACGGTCACGGTCCCGGACCGGGGAGGGGGCACCGCGGACGGCATCCCGTTCGCGGAGTCGTCCGTGGGGATCCAGCCGCGGTCGATCGCGATCACGGGTCCCTCCACGGTGCGGAACGGGACCAGGACGTCGTAGCCCACGCGCCCGTCGTGCGGACGGTTGCGGATCAGCACGGTCTCCTCGGGCACGTACGTGCCGCGCAGTTCCACGGGATGCCAGGTCTGCGAGTCGTCGTAGTCCTGGAACAGGGGGATGCCGCGGGCGGAGTCATAGGCCGGGGCGTCGTAGTTCTTGCTGATCTTGGCGTTCTCCGCGACCAGGTGGTCGTTGCGGGACATCTGCCAGTGGGCCAGGTAGAGGCACAGCGCCGCAGCTACGCAGCACAGCGCGAACCAGCCGAGCCACGTGGGGGTGCCCAGGAACTTGTACTTGCGCATCAAGGCGTGCGCCCCGATTCCTCGGGTCGGACGACGCCGCCGTCCCCGACCTCGGCGCGGCCGTCACCCGCGCCGGGCTCGTGCGGGATGTCCTGGCTCGCAGCGGCGTCGGGCGTTGCGTCCTCGGGGGCCTCGAACGGTGTGATGGTCTTGAGGAAGCCACGCTGGCCCAGGAAGTCGGCCAGGTGCTCCCGGTGCTCGTCGCACGCGAGCCACGCCTTGCGGCGCTCGGGGGTGTGCACGCGGGGGTTGTTCCACAGCAGGGTCCACTGCGCGGGACGCGAACAGCCCCGGCGAGAGCACACGGCCTCGGGTGCCGCCGCGCGGGGGCGGGGTGCGGCGTCGTCGGGCGCGGGGCGTTGCGGGTCCAGAGAGCCGAGCAGATCGAATCCCACGGTGAAGAAATCCTCCCAGAAATCGTGCGGTGCGGTGGGCGCGGGGGCGGGCCCGCTTCAGTTGCGGCGCGTGACCGCGCGGGGCGGGGGCAGTTCGCGCTGCGGGGGCGGGGCGGTGTACTCCCCGTCCACGACCACGGTCTCCGGATCCGGTGCCCGCTCCTGCGACTCGGCGCTCGTGGGCAACTCGGTGCGCGTGGGCGGGCGATACGCGGAACCCGAGCGTTCGGAGCGGTCCGCGCCGCGGTTGGCCATCATGACCGCGAGCCACGGCAGGATCGCAGCGCCCAGCACGAGCAGGATCCGCGCGATCAGGTTGTCGATCAGCACCACTCCGATGATGCACACCACGCGCAGCGCCATCTGGAAGGAATAGACCTTCATGCGGTGTGCCATGTCGGTGGTGTGCGGATCCGCCGCCGAGGTGATCGAATGAACCTCGGTGGAACCATGCGACTGCGGCTGGGAACGTGAGATGGGAACCGGTCCTTCGGCGAACGATCTGGGGGTGTACCCGCGGGGCGACACTGCCACGGCTGACTGTGAGCGTTCTGAGCATTATCTCACCGTTGTGTGTGGCGCCCAAGCGGGGAATGTCCGCCGGTCAGAGGCCGGTTAGGATGCTGTGAAGTCTTGATACGAGGGTGGGCTTCCCCGCCGCGCCCGCCCCTCCACGGAAGGTTCCATCATGTCTGACCAGTCCTCCGCCGCTCGCACCGTGCTCGTCACCGGAGGCAATCGAGGTATCGGCCGCGCGATCGCGGAACGGTTCATCGCCGCCGGGGACAACGTGGTGGTCACCTCGCGCTCCGGTGGGGACGGGCCCAACGGCGCGTACACCGTGCAGGCGGACGTCACCGACACCGCCTCCGTGAACGCGGCCTTCCGGGAGATCGAGGGGAAGTTCGGTCCCGTGGAGGTACTCGTGGCGAACGCCGGGGTCACCAAGGACACCCTGTTGGTGCGCATGAAGGAAGCCGATTTCCAGGACGTGATCGACACCAACCTCACCGGCGCGTTCCGGGTGGTGCAGCGCGCGACCAAGGGGTTCATGCGACTGAAGCACGGCCGGATCATCTTCATCTCGTCCGTGGTGGGGTACACGGGCGCGCCGGGTCAGGTGAACTACGCGTCCTCCAAGGCCGGCCTGGTCGGCATGGCCCGCGCCATCACCCGCGAACTCGGTTCCCGCGGGATCACCGCCAACGTGGTGGCCCCCGGCTACATCGACACCGCCATGACCCACGAGCTCTCCGACGAGGTCAAGGACAACTACCTCTCCATGATCCCGGCCCAGCGTTTCGGGCACGTGGAAGAGGTCGCCGGAGCGGTGGAATACCTTGCCTCCGACGCCGCGGCCTACGTCTCCGGCGCTATCATCCCCGTAGACGGCGGGTTGGGCCTGGGGCACTGATACCGCCGATTCCCGCACCCGCACCCCTCGAAGGAGAAACCGCATGAGTTCAGTGGCAGGCAAGACCGTGGTCATCACCGGATCCTCGCGAGGCGTGGGCGCGGACACCGCCAAGATCCTCGCCGGTGAGGGCGCCAACGTGGTGGTCAACTACCGTCAGAAGGCCCCCCGGGCCAACAAGGTGGTCAAGGAGATCACGGAGGCCGGCGGCCACGCGATCGCCGTGCAGGCGGACATCACGGACGCCGAGTCTCGCGCGGGTCTGTTCCGTGCCGCCGTGGACGAGTTCGGTGGCGTGGACGTGCTGATCCTCAACGCCTCCGGGGGCATGGAGACCGAGATGGGTGAGGACTACGCCCTGCGGTTGAACCGTGACGCCCAGAACGACACCCTGACCGAGGCCCTGCGGACGCTTCCCCAGGGTGGCCGCGTGGTGTTCGTCACGAGCCACCAGGCACACTTCATCAACGACGTGGAGACGATGCCCGAGTACGAGGCCGTGGCCAAGTCCAAGCGCGCCGGGGAAGACACCCTGACGGCTCGCGTGCCCGAGCTGCAGGACAAGGGCATCGGCTTCGTGGTGGTCTCTGCGGACATGATCGAGGGCACCGTCACGGCCACGCTGCTCAACCGGGCCCGCCCGGGAGCACTCGATGAGCGCCGCGAGGCCGCCGGGAAGCTCTACACCGTCCATGAGTTCGCCCAGGAGATCGCCGCGATGGTCACTGCGGACGTTCCCACCGGTCACGTGGAACTCGTGGGTGGCGCGGAGGACTTCCTGGCGCAGGCAGGTCGGTAGCACCCGCACCGGGCCGTGCTCCCGAGGAGTGCACGGTCCGGCCCCGGTCGAGTTCGAACGGACCGCGCAACTGTGGTAGGTTTCTTGTCGTTGCCACGGGCCGAGAAGGTTTCCGGGAGATCGGAAACGCCGCGGTTCGGACACCTGCGCGGGTGGCGGAATAGGCAGACGCGCTAGCTTGAGGTGCTAGTCCTCGTATTAGAGGGTGGGGGTTCAAGTCCCCCCTCGCGCACACGATTCGGGAAGCCCCCAATCCGGAGACATGAGTTCCGGATCGGGGGTTTTTCGCATGCCCGCCCGAACGCCCGGGGCGGGATGCGCTAAGTACATCTGAGGCCCGAAACCACACCAGATCAGCCGTGGAGCCTGCCGTATCGGGGCGCAGATGTATGTGGGCCGGGGCGGACCCGGTCAGGCGTCGGCGGTGCCCTCCGCCGGCTAGTGCCCTCTGCGGTTCTGCGCGGCCACCGAGCGCCAGCGGCGAAACGCGATGATCGTTGCCACGACACTCACCAGGCACGCCACACCGAACACGATCAGGTGTGCCCACGTGGGATCCGTGGCCAGCGCCCCCAGCCCCACGAGGGCCACCTGTCCGGGGATCACGGTCAGGGCACTCGCGGAGAGGAACACGCTCTGGGGGATTCCCAACGCACCGCATCCGTAATTGACCGGCCAATAGGGGATCCCGGGGGCCAATCGCAGCGTGGCCACAGCCTCGAAGCCCGCCCCGGTGAGGTAGTTCTCCACGGTGTCCGCGTGCTTGCCCATGATCTTGCGGGTCGTCTGCTTCCCGAGTCCCCGCGCGAGCCAATAGCCACCCCAGCCGCCGATCAGCGCGGCCACGACGGAGAACACGCTGCCCAGGGTCGCACCGAAGAGCACGCCGGCCGTGACCGCCATGATCGTCACGGGGATCGGGGTCATCGCCACGATCGCGTAGATGAGGATGAACACGAGCCAGCCGGCCCAGCCGTAGCCCTCAATCGTGGCCTCGAGTTCGGCCTGGCTCGGCAGGTGCACGGTGAACGCGAGCCACACCATGAGCACGAGCACCAGGATCAGTGCGGCGTTACGGGCCCACGTGACCCAGCTGCTCATCGAGTCGCCGTCGTCCGGGCCGGAGGATGCGCTCGACGCCTCCCCGGCCGAGGAGTCGTCCGGGGAGGGTTCGGGCTGGAAACGGGTGGCCACGGGCACCCACTGTACGACCAGCATCCACGGGCGGGCGTTTGTGGCCCCCGATGACCGCGAAGGTGACGGGTGTAACCCCTACGATGGGAGCAGCTGCCCGCAGCGCAGCGTCATCGGAGTCGGCCCCGCGGGGGCACGACCAGTGACCACCCCCGCGCCGAGACCTCACAGGTGAGACATGCCCAGTAGCCCCACCCGCCCCGTCCCCGAGCACGCGGAGGACACCAAGAGCGCCGGACCGGACGCGGGCGGAAAGCGGCCGGGGTGGGTGCGCCGGCTGATCCCCGTGGTGCTCGTGCTTGCGTGGCTGGGGGTCATGGGCGTGGGCGGACCCACGTTCGGCAAGCTCTCGGACGTGGTGTCCAACTCGCAGACGGACTTCCTGCCCGTGGACTCGCAGGCCACACAGGTACAGGACCGGCTCGGGGAGTTCCAGGATTCGGACGGTGTGCCGGCCATCGTGGTCATGGAGTCCGAGAACGAGATCACGCCGCGGCAACTACGCGCGATCGGGACGAACGCGCAGGCCCTGGGTGAGATCCAGGACGTCCTGGAGGTCTCCCCGCCCATCCCGAGCGAGGACGGCAAGGCCGTGGAGATCATCGCCCTGGTGAGCTCGGAGGCGGACACCGGCACCGTGGTCGAACACCTGCGCGAGCGACTGGCCGAGGACACCCCCGAGGGACTGTCGGTGGCCGTGACCGGTCCGGCGGGACTCGTGGCGGACCTCTCGGCGGCGTTCGCGGGTATCGACGGGCTGCTGCTGATCGTGGCCCTCGTGGCGGTGCTCGTGATCCTGGTGATCGTCTACCGCTCGCCGCTGTTGCCGTTCCTAGTGTTGCTCACGAGCGTGGGCGCGCTGTGCGGGGCGATCATCACCGTCTACTTCCTGGCCCAGCAGGGCTGGATCGATCTCAGCGGGCAGACGCAGGGGATCATGTCGATCGTGGTGATCGGTGCGGCCACCGACTACGGGCTGCTCTACACCGCGCGGTTCCGCGAGGCCCTGCACCACACGCCGTCGCGCTGGACCGCGACCCGTATGGCCTGGAAGGGCACCGTGCCCGCCGTGCTGGCGTCCGGGACCACGGTCATCGCGGGTCTGTTGTGCCTGCTGTTCTCCGCCCTGACCTCCAACCGCGGCGTGGGCCCGGCCACCGCCATGGGCGTGGTCTTCGCGATCCTCGCCGGTCTCACGCTGTTGCCGGCGCTGCTCGCCCTGTTCGGTCGGGTGGCCCTGTGGCCCAAGATGCCGCGCGTGGACGAGAACCCCGAGACCCACGAGCAGGCCATGAACCCCTACGACCACAAGGGGCTGTGGCCCTCCGTGGCGCGCCTCGTGGACCGGAGGTCGCGCGCGGTATGGCTCGCGTGCGCCGTCGTGCTGGGCGCCGCCGCCGTGGGCGCGAGCCAGCTCGACGCGGACGGCGTCCCGCAGTCCGAATTCGTGCTGGGGGAGTCCGAGGCCCGCGACGGTCTGGCGGTCATCGAGCGTCACTTCCCGGGCGGCGCGGGGGATCCCGTGTACGTCCTGGCCCCGCAGGAGGACGCCCAGGCGGTTGCCGAGCGGTTGTCCCAGGACGACGACGTCGCGTCCGTCGCGTTCACCGCCCAGGACTCCCCGAACGGGACCCTGCCGTATCCCACGCCGCAGGGCGGACCCCTGGCGAACGCGGAACCCACCGTGAGCAACGGGGACGTGCTGATCCAGGCGACCCTCACCTACGCGTCCGACTCCGAGGAGGCCCAGGCCACGGTCACCCGCTTACGCGACGATCTCGCCGGGATCACCCCCGACGCGAAGATCGGCGGGACCACCGCCGTGCAGGTGGACACGATCGCCGCGTCCGAACGTGACCGCGCGCTGATCATCCCCATCATCCTGGCGGTGATCCTGCTCATCCTCATGGTGTTGCTGCGCAGCATCCTGATGCCCGTGCTGTTGATCGCCACCACCGTGCTGTCCTTCTTCTCCGCGCTCGGCGTGGCCACCCTGGTGTTCCACCTCATGGACATCAACCAGGCAGACCCCACCGTGCCACTGTTCAGCTTCGTGTTCCTCGTGGCGCTGGGGATCGACTACAACATCTTCCTCATGAGCCGCGTGCGCGAGGAAGTCGTCACCGCGGGCCACCGCAAGGGCGTGCTGGCCGGACTCATCACCACCGGCGGGGTCATCACCTCCGCGGGCATCGTGCTGGCCGCGACGTTCGCCGCGCTGGCCGTGCTGCCCATCCTGTTCCTGGTGCAGCTGGCCATCATCGTGACGATCGGCGTGCTCATGGACACGATCATCGTGCGCTCGCTGCTGGTGCCCGCCCTGGCCCTGGACATCGGCCCCCGCTCGTGGTGGCCCTCGCGCGTGGGCACCCCCGGGAAGCACCGCGCCCTGCCGACGACGCCGCGCTGAGCCTTCCTAACGCCGCACGGCTTACGTGCCCGCGGCCCGGGAACGGGCCGAGCGGCGTCGTGCCGGTGCCTTCTTTGTGCGCGCTTCCGCGGGGCCGATAAACTGCGACCATGTCCCAGAACTGTGCTGTCGTCGCCCTGGCCGTGTCCCCGGAGGACGGTGCCACCGAAGCCGTCCTCGACGCCGTGGAACGTGCCGGTGCCGTGGTCGAGACGCACAACTGGGTGCGGGTCACGGGGACCGCGTCGGACGGGCAGGCTGCGGACGTGGAGGGCTACAACGCCCTGACCGTGCGCGTGCAGACCGAGGACCCGCAGCAGTTGCGCCGCGCCTTGCAACCGGACCCGCAGCGGCAGTTGCTGCCGGGGATCGACCTCAACGTGGTGCCGCACACCTGGTTCGACCAGTCCCGCAAGAAGCTCGTGGTGCTGGACGTGGATTCCACACTCATCCGCCAGGAGGTCATCGAACTGCTCGCCGCCCACGTGGGCCGCGAGGCGGAGGTCGCCGCGGTCACGGAACGCGCGATGCGCGGTGAGATCGACTTCGCGGCGTCCCTGCGCGAGCGCGTGGCCGTCCTGGAGGGACTGCCCGCCTCGGCGATCGACGACGTCGCTGCCGCCGTACGGCTCTCACCCGGAGCCAAGGTGCTCGTGCAGACCCTGCTGCGCGAGGGACACGCGGTGGCCGCGGTCTCGGGCGGCTTCAGCCAGGTGCTGGACCCGCTCGCGGCGCACCTGGAACTCACCCGCGCGGCCGCTAACGAGCTCGAGGTCCAGGACGGCGTGCTCACGGGACGCGTGGCCGGGCGCATCGTGGACCGCGCCATGAAGGCGGAGGTCATGGGGCAATGGGCCCAGGAATTGGGCGTGGCACCGGAGGACGTCATGGCCGTGGGGGACGGCGCCAACGACATCGACATGGCCCGCGCAGCCGGGCTGTCCGTGGCGTACCGGGCCAAGCCCGCGCTGCGGGAGGTCGCGGACACCCAGGTGAGCATCCCCAACCTGGACGCCCTGCGCTTCTTCCTGGATCTGTGACCGAGCCGGGCTGCCACGGAGCGCCGGACCGCGAACCGGCGCGCGCGGGGCATTAGAGTTGCCGTCATGAGTTCAGTGCTTGATCTGGTGGACGTCACGGTGGTCCGCGGCGAGAAGACCCTGTTGGACGGCGTGAACTGGACCGTGCGGGACGGGGAACGGTGGGTCATCCTGGGCCCCAACGGCGCGGGTAAGTCCACGCTGTTGTCGATCGCCGCCGCCCGGTTGCACCCCACGCGCGGCATGGTGGACATCCTTGACGAGATCCTCGGCGCGGTGGACGTCTTCGAGCTGCGCCCGCGGATCGGTGTGAGCTCCGCACCCCTGGCCGGTCAGATCCCGCATGCGGAGACCGTGGCCAACGTGGTGCTCACCGCGGCCTACGGCGTCACGGGGCGCTGGCGCGAGGAGTACGACGACGCCGACGTCCAGCGCAGTGAGGAACTGCTCGAGGCCTGGGGCTTGGGGGCCCTGCGCGAGCGCACGTACGGCACCTTGTCCGAGGGCGAGCGAAAGCGTGTTCTGATCGCCCGCGCCCTGATGACCGACCCCGAACTGTTGTTGCTCGACGAACCCGCCGCCGGTCTGGATGTGGGCGGGCGCGAGAAGCTCGTGCAGCGCCTCGATGAACTCGCCCGGGACGAGGCCGCCCCGGCCACGGTCATGGTGACCCACCACCTCGAGGAGGTCCCGGACGGGTTCACCCACGCGCTGTTGCTGCGTGAGGGTGCCATCGTGGCAGCCGGTCCGGTGGCGCAGGTGATGACGCAGAAGAATCTCTCCCACACCTTCGACATGCCCCTCAAGCTCGTGCGCGTGGCCGATCGTTACGCGGCGTTCGCCCGCTGATCCGCCTCCATGCTGACACTGTCCTCAGCCATGGTCCCCACGGAGTTCTTCGGTTCCGGCGGGACCGTGGGCTTCGAGTGGTGGCAGGTGCTGCTGATCCTCGTGGCCGGGTTATGGGCCGGGACGATCAACACCATCGTGGGGTCCGGCACGCTCGTGACGTTCCCGGTGCTCGTGACCATGGGGGTTCCCCCGGTCACGGCGTCCATGTCCAACGCCATGGGGCTGATCGCCGGTAACCTCACCGGCGCGTGGAGCTACCGCAGTGAACTGCGTGGGCTGACCCGCACGCTGTTGAAACTGCTGCCGTGCTCGATCCTGGGCGGTGTGATCGGCGCTTCCCTGCTGCTGCACCTGCCCGAGGAAGTCTTCGGTGTGGCCGCGCCCGTGCTGATCGTGGTCGCGCTGCTATTCGTGGTGTTCCAACCCACGCTCCAGGCCAAGGTCCGCGAGCGCAAGGAACGTCAGGCCCGGGACGCCGCGGCCGGCGGCCTGGATGCCCCGCAGGCGGGGGAGGCGGCCACGGGCACCGAGGCCGTGGACCGGTCCCCGCAGCCCCTGATGTTGTACGTGCTCGTGTTCTTCGCGGGCATCTACGGCGGGTACTTCGTGGCCGCGCAGGGCGTGTTGCTCGTGGGCATCCTGGGTGTGTTCCTGCTGGCCCCGCTGCAATCGGCGAACGCGGTCAAGAACGCCCTGGTCGCGGCGGTGAACATCGTGGCGGCGGTGTCCTACGTGCTGCTCGCATTCGACCGGATCAACTGGTGGGTCGTGGTGTTCATCGCCCTGAGCTCCACTCTGGGGTCGTGGCTGGGCGCCAAGATCGGTAAGCGGCTGTCCCCGGTGGCGCTGCGCGCCGTGATCGTGGTCCTCGGTCTCGTGGCGCTGATCAACATGGTTTCCCAGTTGTTCTGACCCTTCCTCGTCCCCCCTCCTGTCGTCCGACGGGTCCCGTTCTTCCGAAACCCAGTCCGTTCAAAGCCTTGTTCCTCCGATTCCCAGGATGTCCGTGAGCACTCCCGCGCCCCTGTCCGAACGCATCGTCCCGCTGACCGACCCCGCGGACCCGCGCGTGGCCGACTACACGAGCCTCACGGACGTGGCCCTGCGGCGTCGGCTGGAACCCGAGCGCGGGCTCTACCTCGCGGAATCGTCCAAGGTGCTGCGGAGAGCGCTCGACGCCGGCCACCGGCCGCGCTCGTTCTTCATGGCCGAGAAGTGGGTTGAGGGGCTGCGCGACGTGCTCGAACGCTACGACGTGCCCGTGTACGTGGGCTCCGACGAGGTGCTCGAGCGGATCACCGGGTTCCACCTGCATCGCGGCGCGATCGCGGCCATGCAGCGCCCCGAGCCCCTCGAGCTCACCGAGGTCCTCGCACGGTCACGGCGCGTGGCGATCCTCGAGGACATCGTGGACCACACCAACGTGGGCGCGATCTTCCGTTCCGCCGCGGCCCTGGACGTCGACGCCGTTCTGGTCACCCCGCGCTGCGCCGACCCGCTCTACCGCCGGGCCGCGCGGGTGTCCATGGGAACCGTGTTCCAGGTCCCGTGGGTGCGCCTGGAGCACTGGACCGCGGATCTGCAGCAGGTCAAGGATGCAGGGTTCCTCACGGCGGCCCTCGCCCTGTCCGACGACGCCGTCACGGTGGACGAGCTCGCGGCCGAGCACCCGGAGAAGTTGGCGTTGATCCTCGGGACCGAGGGCCAGGGGCTGAGCGCGGCCACGCTGCATCACGCCGAGCGGCACGTGATCATCCCCATGAGCCACGGCGTGGACTCGCTCAACGTGGCCGCGGCGAGCGCGGTGGCGTTCTGGGAGACCCGCCCGCGAGGGTGACCGCCGCGATTTCGTCCGGGTGCCATCCTGGCCCATCTTGCTGCCCCGCACCGCATGTCCACCCATGAACTTCCAGGCACCCTAAGGCCACCCACGAGTTTCTGGGCACCCCGAGGCCATTCGCGGGGGTCTTTCGTGGCCTCGGAGTGCCTAGGAGTTGCCCAGGTGGCCTCGGAGTGCCTCGGAGTTGCTGGACGGCGCGGTGGTAGCTGGGAGCTGCGCGAGGCGCAGAGGTGGCAGTGCGCCGTCGGCGGATACGGGCTGGGAATGACCGCAGGGCGGTTCCCGGGAAGGGAACCGCCCTGCGGCGTTGTAGATGTCCCTCACGAGGGAGGGGCGACCGGGGGAGGGGTCAGCGGGTGGTCCACACGCCGCGGTGGGGGGTCCAGTGGGCGGTCACGCCGTTGGAGAAGCGCTGGAGCACCTCGCCGCCGCTGCGGTACTCATCCGTGACGGGCCAACCCCATCCGCGTTCGAAGCCCGCGCGCTTCCACGCGCCACCGATCCCGCCGGTCTCCTTCACGGCATGAGGGCCCGTGGCGGGGGTCCACAGCACCTTGGTGAGCGAGGACCCGTTGCGGAAGAGCTGGTAGGCGCCGCCGGGGACCCGGCGCTCGTCCGAGCTGGGGTACCCGTAACCGCGCTCGCGGCCGGCGGCGATGAACCTGGAACCGATGGCCGTGGGGTTCTCCACCACGTAGGCGCCCGTGGAGCGGCTCCAGTAAATGGTGGTCTTGCGTCCGTTCTTCACGAACTCTTGGTAGCGACCACCGTTGGCGGCGTTGGCCTCGTTCATCACGGGGTTGCCCCACTTGGCGGCGCCACCGGTGGCACGCCACTTGGAACCGATCCCACCCGCGGCGGTGTAGGACGCCTGGACGGTGGTGCGAGGCGTGACGGCGCGCACGGCGGCGGCGGGGTCCAGGTTGAGCGAACCCAGCGGGCCGCTCGCGGTGGAGGTCAGCAGCTGCTCGATCCGCGCAGGGGTGAGCCCGGGGTCCCGCTGCTTCATGAGCGCCACGGTGCCGGAGACCAGCGGGGTGGCCATCGAGGTCCCGTAGAGGTTGCCGTAAGTAGGAGCACCCGGGACCGTGGTGCCGGAGTTGAACGTGGAGAGCATGGGGTTGGCGACGGTCCCGCCCGGGGCCAGGATGTCCACGACCGCGCCGGTGTTGGAGTAGCCGGCGGTGTAGCCCGTGGTGTCCGAGGCGCCCACCACGATGGTGTTCGCGCAGTTGGCGGGGGCCGTGCCACCGGCGTTGACCGAGCTGTTGCCTGCGGCCACGACCACGGGGACCTTACGGCTGACCGCGGTGTTGATCGCGTTCTGCATCGTGGTGCCGCACTGGCCCGGGTAGTTCAGGGACAGGTTGATCACGGACGCGGGATTGCGGTTGGCCGGCTGTCCGGCCACGGGAGCACCCGCGGACCACGAGATGCCGTCCGCGATGTCCGAGACCCACCCGTTGGTGCACTTGCCGAGCACGCGCACGGGGAGGATCTTGGCGCCGGGTGCCGCGCCGCTGATCCCCGCACCGTTGTGGGTCACACCGGCGGCGAGACCGGCCACGTGGGTCCCGTGCCACGAGGAGTTGCGGGCTCTCGCGGAGCACTCGCCGGGAGCACTCCAGTCGCCCTCGTCGCGGGGGTTGGCGTCACGCAGGTCGTAGTCACGGGAGAGGTTCGTGTCGTTGATGAAGTCCCGTCCGGGCACCACCTTGGAGCCCAAGTCCCCGTGCGGGGTGATCCCGGTGTCCAGCACGGCGATGGTCTGTCCGTTGCCGCGGGACATGTCCCACGCGGCGGGGAAGTTCACGCCGCCCTGCTGGGGGAGCAGGCTCCACTGGAACTGGGTATAGGTGTCGTTGGGCACCCAGGACGCGGAGGCGAGCCGGTCTGCTTCCGCGTATTCGACGGCGGGATTGGCCTCGATCTCGCGCACGAGGTCCTTCTGCTCGGACTCGTCCAACTCGCGGTCTAGTTTGATGACGTCCGCTCGCGTGGTGGTCTGCTTGACGTGTTCCTCGACCTCGGGGGTCTTGGTGTCACCCAGTGCCTGCTGGGCGGCGGTGTCTACGACCTTCTCTTTGGCGGCCTCCGGGGCCGCCGTGTCGCGGAACTTCACGATCACGCGATCGGATTCGGTGGGCGGATCGGAGGGCACCGTGGCGGCGGGGGCATCCGGGCCGGCGGCCGGGTTGGTGGGTGCGGCCACGGCGGGTTGTGCGGTCAGTGCCAATGCGGCGGTGACGGCGAGAGGCAGGACCGCGCGGCGCACCAGGGCGCCCATGGAACCAACCGACGGAGGAGTGGTGGCGGGGGGCAGGGGGGAGTGCAGGTGTGTAGAACTCATAGGTGGGGGAGACCTTTCGGTGGTCCCGGCACGAAAGAGGGGGGGGAGCACCGGAACCTGGGGGGATAGAGCCTCGACCATCCTAGGGGAGAGATCACATTTTGATGACGATTGCATGTTTCATGTCCCCATGTGCCCGCACACGACAACGCCCGGCCCACCGAAGGGTGGACCGGGCGTCAGGGGGAGAAGTCGGACTTACTTGCCGGACTTCCCGAAGTTCGCGAACCGCTGGTTGAAGCGCTCCACACGGCCGGCGGAGTCCATGATGCGCTGCTTGCCGGTGTAGAACGGGTGCGACTCGGAGGAGATCTCCACCTCGATGATGGGGTACTCGTTGCCGTCCTCCCACGTCTCCGTCTTGGAGGAGGTGGCGGTGGAACGGGTCAGCACGACCTTGCCGGACGCGAGATCGCGGAACAGGACCGGGTGATAATCCGGGTGAATGTCAGCCTTCATGGTGTCAACCTTCTGTAGGTGCCTGGATTTTGCCAGGCACGGCGTTGCTCGGATGCGGCGCACCCGAACGTGGGCACACCAACGCACCATGATACGCCCGCAGCGGCGCACAGTCGATCCGGGCCGCGCGCACCCCGCTAGACTGGGCCCGTGAGGACCTCCCCCCGCCCTCCCGTCACCCCCGGGCGCACCGCACCGTCACCCGATCCGTCCCGTTCGTCGCAGACCCCCGCGCTCTCCGGGCCGAGCACATCGTCCCTCCCACACCGCACGCCCCCGGTACGACGCCGCGCGCTCGCCGTCCTGAGCACCGTCCTATTGTGCGCGACCGCCTGCGCGGGACCGCAGCCCGACCCGTCCGCAAAGCCCGCACCCGAGCCCACCGGACCCGTTCCCGGGGTGGTCCGCAATGCGCCGTTGCATGCCGTGGACCCGGGCCTCGTGGCGGCCGCCCGGGACCTCCCCGAGACCTATCCGGGCAGTGCACCCCGCAAGGACGATCCCACCGCGCGGGTGACGCTGGGCCGCGCGAGTCCCGGGGACGAGGACTACCGGCACGGTTCCGTGGGGCTGTCCTTGGAGTCCACGGACCTGGCGGACCCTCGGTTGGGGGAGGACAATCACGACCTCGTCTCGATCCTGCAGTCCCTCCACGAACCGACCCTGCGCTTCGGGGGCAATTCCACGGACCGGCGCTTCTTCTTCACCTCGACCGACGAACCGATCCCCACCAATTGGCCCCTTGCCAAGGGGGAGAAAATCACCAAGGTCACACCGGCGGACCTGGAACGCGTCGCGGCACTCGCGCACCGCACGGGGACGTCCGTGATCCTGAGCGCCAACCTGGCCCGCTACGACCCGGACCGGGCGGCAGATCTGGCCGCACACGCACGTGCGACGTTCGGGGACCGGCTCGTGGGGCTGATGATCGGTAACGAGCCCAACGGGTTTCACCGGGGCTCGGACGACCCCCTCAACGTCAAGGGACCGGAGTGGAACCGGACGGTCTACGCTCGTCAACTCACCGCCTACGCCCGCGCGGTGCACCGGAAGGTTCCGCACCTGCGCATCGTGGCACCGGGGGCCTATTCCGATCCGTGGTGGGAAGTCGCCGCCGAGGCCCCGGGCACGGCTCCCTTCGCGCTCGCACTGCACCAATACCCACTCTCCGAGTGCGGGACGCGGTGGACCCGGCAGAAGCCCACGGTGACCAACGCGGTGGCCCCGCAGACCCGCGAGCGCGTGGACGCCCTGGTCTCCCGCGCCCGCTCCGTGGCGGACGAGCACCGCGTACCGCTGTGGATCACCGAGACCTCGCTGTCCTCGTGCCCCGGCGGGAACCAGATCACGGAGACCCTGGCCGCCGCCGTCTACCAGGCCGACTACTCCGTCCGGGTCCAGGCGCTCGCCGCGGAACGGGTCACCGCGCACTCGTCCCTGGGCCCGTGCCACGGTGGCCCGCCCATGTCCCCGCTGTGCTCGGACGGCACCGTGGGCTCGCCCGGCGAACGCTTCGGGCTGCGCGCCAACGGCCTCGCGCTCGCGTTGATCGCGAGCATTCCGCAGGGCACCATGACTCCGGCGCGCACCGGGTCCGAGGACCTCACGGCGTTCGCGGTGACCCACGCGGACGGGAGCACCTCGCTCGTGCTCTCCGACTTCCGGGACCCGGCCACCGCGGGCCCCCGCACCACCACGGTCACCACGCCCGGGCCGGTGCAGCGCGTCACGCAGTCCCAGTTGCGCGGCGGCTCGTGGCGCGCCACCGCTCCGGTGGGCGACGCCGCGGACGCCCCGGGCTCACCCGACGGCGCTACAGCCGGGGAGCAGGCGACGGACGACGCCGCGCCGGGGGCGACGTCGTCGTACCCCGCGGACCCGCGCGTGCACCTGAGCGTGGAGAACGCACTACGCTCCTCGGCCGACGGCGCGGTGAGCGTGGACGGCTACGGCCTGCCCATCACCCCGCCCGCCGACCGACCCGAGGTCGCTGGGGTGCGGTCGGGAGCGACGTCGTTCGCGGTCTCACTGCCCGCCGGCACCACCACGGTGCTTACCATCGAGACGGAACACGCCACGGCCCGGCCGAGCGCCACCGCGTCACCCTCCGGGGACGGGACCCCCATCCCGAAGGCCACACCGGGGGTGCCCCGGGCCACCACACGCAGCGGAGGTCAGTGAATGAACACGACGAGCGCACACGGGGAGTACAAGGTCCCCGGCGGGAAACTGGTGGTCGCGGACTTCGACGTCACGGACGGACACCTGGAGAACGTGTCCATCAACGGGGACTTCTTCCTGGAACCGGACGAGGCGCTCGCGGACATCAATGCGGCCCTGACCGGTCTGGCCGAGGATACGTCGCCGCAGGACATGGTCGAGCGGATCGAGGCGGCCGTGCCGCGCAACGCCGTGCTGTTCGGCTTCGACGCGCGCGCCGTGGTGATCGCGGTGCGCCGAGCGCTGGCCCGGGCCACGAGCTGGTCCGATCACGCGTGGGAGGTGATCCCCGCGCAGGTGCGCCCCACCCTCGAGAACCTCGCGCTGGACGAGGTGCTCGCCAAGGAGGTGGGCGCGGGACACCGCCGTCCCACGCTGCGGATCTGGGACTGGGACGAACCCGCTGTGGTGATCGGATCGTTCCAGTCCGTGCGCAACGAGGTGGACCCGGAGGGGGCCGCGCGTCACGGGATACAGGTGGTACGCCGGGTCTCCGGGGGTGGGGCCATGTTCATGGAGGCCGGTAACTGCATCACGTACTCGCTGTACGTGCCGCAGACCCTGGTGGACGGGATAAGTTTCGCGGATTCCTACCCGTTCCTGGACGCGTGGGTCATGCAGGCCTTCGCGGACCTGGGGGTCGAGGCGTTCTATGTACCACTCAACGACATCGCCACGCCCCAGGGCAAGATCGGGGGAGCGGCGCAGAAGCGCTTCGCCAACGGCGGGATGGTGCATCACGTGACCATGAGTTACGACATCGACGCCGAGAAGATGACGGACGTGTTGCGCATCGGCAAGGAGAAGCTCTCGGACAAGGGCACCCGCTCCGCGAAGAAGCGCGTGGACCCGTTGCGACGCCAGACGGGGCTGGCCCGCCGGGACGTGATTTCGGCGCTGACCCGCACGTTCACGCAACGCTACTCGGCCGGTGTTGGTAAGGTCTCAGACAGCGAACTCGCCGCCGCCCGGGAGCTGGTGGAGCACAAATTCGGGACCGAGGGATGGATTCACCGCGTGCCGTAGGTACTATGTGCGATAGCAATCAACGGCTCCGCTGACCGACGGCCCGCCCCCCCGGGACGTGATCCCCAGCGTCGCCGTGGCGGCAGCGTTGTCCGGTGAGTGTCGCTCGATTCCGACCCCCCCACCCACGGAGTGCCACGTGTCCATGAACCAGTTCGAGTTCGACGAAGAACAGTCCCGCCCGCGCGGAAAACACACCGGACGCAACATCCTGCTCACGGTGCTGGCCCTCCTGCTGGTGGTGGGCGTGGTCGCCGGTCTGTTCGTGTGGAACCTGGGTCGCAACTTCGATCGTGGGGCCTCGACCCTGGAATCGGCGTTCCCCGAGGAGTCGGCCCGCCCGGCCAAGGGCTCCGCCCAGGACGCCGGCACCACCGTGTTGCTCCTGGGTTCGGACAAGCGCCCCGACGGTGTGGACCCCAACGTCACCGGCTCCCGCGCGGACTCCATCATGCTGCTGCACATCCCCGAGGACGGGGGGCAGATGTACGTCATGTCCATCATGCGCGACACGTGGGTGGACATCCCCGGGGTGGGGGAGTCCAAGATCAACGCCGCCCTGGACCACGGCGGGATGCCGCTCATGGTCAAGACCATCGAGCAGAACTTCGGGACCCGCGTGGACGAGGTCGCGCTCGTGGACTTCGCGGGCTTCGAGGGCCTCACCAACGCCCTGGGCGGGGTGACGGTCAACGTCCCCGAGGCCTTCACCTCCCAGGACGGACACCGCTTCGAGGCCGGGCCCCAGGAGCTGAGCGGGGAACAGGCGCTCGCGTTCGTGCGGGAGCGCTATGCGTTCTCGGACGGTGACTACCAGCGGGTGCGCAATCAGCGCGCGTACCTGCAGGCCATGATCAACAAGCTCGTCAGTGCCGGCACCCTGACCAATCCGCTGAAACTCAACGAGGTGGTCAAGGAGATCTCCCCGTACCTGACCGTGAGTGACGGCCTCACCTCCGGTTGGATCGCCCAACAGGCCCCCAAGCTCGTGGGCCTGAGCAGCAGTGACATCCACATGTTTACGGTGCCCAACAACGGCGTGGGCACCTCCGCAGACGGCCAGTCGATCATCGTCGCGGACACCGACGCCATGCAACGGATCGGCAAGGCCATCTCCGACGGCACCCTGGACCAGTACGCCACGTCCCTGGACCAGCAAGGCCAGTAACCGCTCGACCACCCCCACCCATCCCGACTCGTGACCCCCCGCGAGAGGCCCATGAACCGCACACAACCCCCCGCAACCGGTACCTCACCGGGTGACCAGCCTCCGTTGAGGGTGCTGCTCATGGCCAGTTCCTACTGGCCCGAGCACTCGCCGCCCCAGCGGCGGTGGTACTCGCTCGTGAGCCACCTGCGGGAGCGGGGGTGGACCGTGTCCGTGGTGTGTCCCGTGGCGCACTACGGGGCGGGCCCGG
This sequence comes from Kocuria sp. UBA1838, assembly GCF_002338785.1. Lineage (NCBI taxonomy): Bacteria > Bacillati > Actinomycetota > Actinomycetes > Micrococcales > Micrococcaceae > Kocuria > Kocuria sp. UBA1838. The sequence continues at coordinate 94,015 of NZ_DDIY01000011.1, forward strand.
ACTACTCGACGCAGACGCGCGGTCGGGCGTGGCGGCGGCAGGCGGGGTTCCTGGGTGAACACATCTACCGGGTGCCCTACGTGTTCCTCGGGGACAATCGTGCCGGGAAGTTGCTGGACCAGCTCGTGAGCGCGGCCGCGTCCGTGGCGCGCGGGCTGTTCACGGGCCGCCAAAACGTCGTGGTGGTCACGGCGCCGTCGTTACCGTTGCTGGCGTCCGCGTTGCTCGTGGCGCGCGTTAAGGGGATCCCCCTGGTCGTGGAGATGCGGGACGCGTGGCCCAACCTGGCCGAGGACGCCTCCCTGGTGCGCGGCGGGTCCAAGTCCGTGGTCAACCGCGCCGTGGTGTACGTGCAGAACCGCGCGGACCTCGTGGTCACGGTGACCCAGGGCTTCGCGCGCACCCTGCGCGAACGAGGGGTGCACAACGTGGTCACGGTGCGCAACGGCATCCTCCTGGAGCGCACACCGCAGCTGCCCCCGCCTCCGGCACGACGGCGCGGGCTGCGGGTGCTGTACCTGGGCAACCACGGCGAGTCCCAGTCCCTGGACCGGCTCATCCGCGCCGCCCACCTGGCCGGGGACTCGGTCCATCTCACACTCGTGGGTCACGGCAGCCGCAAGCCCGCACTGCAGCAGCTGGCGCACCGGCTCGGCGCCAACGTGGAGTTCCTGCCCCCGGAGTACCGCGAGCGCGTGTTCGAGCGCTATCGCGACGCGGATTCGGTTGTGATCTCCCTGCGTGACGACTGGAAGTCGTTCGAGGACACCATCCCCTCCAAGACCTACGAGGTGCTCGCCGTGGGCCGGCACATCACCGCGGTCGTTCGCGGCGAGGCCGCCCACGTGCTCACCGACGCGGGCGAGGGGGACATCGTGGCCTCCGATCCCGAGCAGATCGCCGCGCTGTGGCGCGCGCTCGAGGCCGACCGTTCGCGGCTGGTCCCCAGTGGGTCCGGCCGGGAATGGGTGCGGCACAACGCGGACTACGCGGACCTGTCCGTGCAGTACGACCAGCACCTGCGCGCCACCGTCCGCGAGTACTCGCGCGTGTGCGGTCAGGGCGTGCTGCCCCGCCTGGGCAGGGTGCTGCGTGCCGTCACGCGCGGCGTCGCGGGGGCGGGTTCGCGCGAGTCGCCGTTCACCGCCCGTACGGCCCACGGCGGCGCTGCGCAGGGTCGTCCCGCCGCCGAGGCGGATTCCGGCACCCCTGATACCGACCACGCCTCTCGACGCCAGGGCGTCGCGGACGCGAGCCGCGGGGGCGTCGAGCGGATGGCCTCATGAGCTCACGGCGCCGCGAACGGTCCCGTGAACTCGCGGTCAACGCGTGGCTCACGGCTCGCACGATCGGCCAGCACGTCACCGACGACCCCGTGGTCTTCTGGTTGCAGGTCTCCCGCCGGTTGCCGCGGCGCTGGGTCACCCCCGCGGCCCGCATCCTCTCACGGGTCCCCGGCCCGCGTTGTCTCGCCGCCCGGGCCACCGCCCTGCATGTCCTGGGGGACGACGACGCTGCTCGCGTCGCCCTCTCCCGCGCCCTCGCCTCTGCAGGGGATTCGGAGCTCACGACGCAGGACCCGGGTCACGAGCACCGGGAACACGCAGGGCCGGACCAGACGCGTCCGGGCCCGCCGCGGCCGAGAACGGCGCTGAGCTCCCTGGCGCGGGGGGGCAGGAACGGGGACACATCGGCGTCGTTACGCGGCGGCGCGGAAGTGGCCCTGAGCATGGGGGACACCGGCCTCACCGCGAGCTTGCTCGCCGCACTCCCCGCCGACCATCCGGGAGCGGCTGCGACCCGCGCGCGCCTCGAGTGGTACCACGGCAACGTGGACCGCGCCGTGGAGGTGCTGGGCGACGCCGAGGCCCTCCGGCGGACCACCCGCGGTGAACGAGCCCTCGCGCGCCGCCTGGCCGCCGAGCGGGATCTGCTGGGCGACTTCTTCCCGCGGCTGGAACCTGTACGCGATTACCGGCCCAGGGACCGCACCGTGCTCTACGCCGTGACCAACTCCCTGCCGCACACCGCGAGCGGCTACGCGCAGCGTTCGCACTCGTACCTCACCGCACTGCGGGACGAGGGGTGGGACGTCCACGCCATGACCCGCCCGGGGTACCCCGTGCAGGTGGGCAAGGTGCTCGCCCGCCACACAGACGTCGTGGACGGCATCTCGTACCACCGCGTGCTCCCGCGGCGGCTGTCCGCGACCGCCACGGGACGTGTGCAGCAACACGCGCACGCGCTGCTGGAGCTCGCGCTGCGCACGCGGCCCGCTGTCCTGCACACCACGAGCCACTATGTCAACGCGTTGGCCGTACACGCGGTGGCCCAGGCTTTGGGTATCCCGTGGGTCTACGAGGTTCGCGGACTCCTCGCGGACACGTGGGCCGCGACCCGCCCGCCGGAGGCCCTCACGTCCGAGCGCTACGAGCGCTTCCAGGCTCGCGAGGCGTGGGCTGTGACCACCGCGGACCGCACCGTGACGCTGGGTACGGAAATGGCCCGGCGACTCGAGGAGCTGCCTACACCGGCATCCGCCTCCGAAAACCCCCTGCGCGTGGACCTGGCCCCCAACGCCGTGGGCGGGGCCCTCGTGGAGAACGCACCCTCCCGACACGACGCCCGCGCCGCCCTGGGCCTCGCCCAGGAGACGTTTCTGATCGGCACCGTGACCTCCGTGGTGGACTACGAGGGCATTGATGACCTGTTGCGCGCCGCGGCCCAACTGCGCCCGCACATACCGTCCCTGGCGGTGCTCGTGGTGGGGGACGGCGTGGCCCGCCCCACCCTGCAGCGGTGGGCCCGCGAGCTCGGTCTCGAGGACGTCGTGACCTTCACCGGCCGCGTGGACCGAGCCCTCGCACCGCAGTACACCGCGTCCTTGGACGTCTTTGTGATCCCGCGCAAGGACCGCTCCGTGACCCGCGCGGTGACCCCCCTGAAGCCGGTCGAGGCCATGGCTGCGCGCACCGCCGTGGTCGCAAGTGATCTGCCCGCCCTGCGCGAGAGCGTGCGCCACGACGAGACCGGGCTGCTCACACCGCCCGAGGACCCGGACACCCTTGCCGAGACACTGTTCGGCCTGGCCCGGGACCCCGAGCGCCGCGAACGCCTCGCGAACGCCGGACGGGACTGGGTGGTCGCACACAGGACGTGGCGGGTGATCGCCCAGCAGGCATCCACGCGGTATGGTGAATTGAATGAAGACGTCCCCCGGACAGCGATCTACCCCCCGAGGAGACCGGAGCATGACTAGCAACACCGCCCAGGTCAGCGGGGGACTCGGGCAACCGGAGGACCGCACCGTCGAGACCTTCGACCCCACCGCGATGCACGCCGTGGGCGCCCGCCCGCCCCTGCGTAAGTACCTCCAGGACCTGTGGGCCTCCCGTTACTTCATCCTCTACGACGCCCGCGTCCGCCTGGCCGTGAGCCAGGACCACACCCTGCTGGGCAAGGCATGGATCGTGCTCAACCCACTGCTACTGGGCTTTACGTTCTATCTCATCTTCGGGCTGCTGCTGCGCACCGGCCGGGGAATCGACAACTTCGTCGCGTTCATCGTGCTCGGACTCACGATGTTCTTGTACAGTTCCCGCTCCGTCGTCTCCGTCTCCCGCTCCATGACCTCCGCCAAGGCGCTTGTGCGCGGCTTCATGTTCCCGCGTGCCGCGCTCACGCTGTCCATCGTGGTGCGGGATGCCATGACACAGCTCTACGCTCTCGCGGCGATCCTGGTGTTCCTGCTGATCGTCCCGCCCCTGGAGCCCATCTCGTGGACGTGGCTGCTGCTGATCCCCGTCTTCGTACTTCAGAGCATCTTCAACTGGGGACTGGGCATGCTCCTGGCCCCGGCGGTGCACCGGATCCCGGACGTCTCCAACATCCTGTCCTTCTTCATGCGGCTGTGGATGTACTCGTCCGGTATCTTCTACGACCCTTCCCGCTTCGTGGACGACGAGCGCATTCTGGCCCTGTTCCACTTCAACCCCCTGTACCAGGTGCTCTACATCAGCCGCGATCTGGTGCTGCGCGCGCAGGTTCCCAGCTGGTCCTCGTGGGCCGTGTTGGTCACGGCATCCCTCGGGATCCTGATCATCGGTTTCCTCGTGTTCTGGCGCAACGAGGAGAGCTACGCGGATGAACGCTAGTCACGACGACGTCGCGTCGCACGCCCCGGGTATGTCGGGCGTTTCCGCGCAGCGCCTCAGCGGTGTGCCCGCCCCCGGCGACGGCGCTCCCGCACCTGCGCGGGAACCCGGCGCCGGGCCCGCCGTGGTGATCGACCACGTGAGCATGATTTACAATGTCACGTCCACGGGCGGTGGGGACGAGGTCCCGGTCTCCGCGCCGGTGCGATGGGCCCGGCGAGCGCTCGGGCGGCCCCCGATCGTGCGTAACCTGGCCGTCCACGACGTCACGCTCGCGGTGCACCAGGGCGAGTTCGTGGGGTTCATCGGGCGCAACGGGTCCGGGAAGTCCACGCTCATGAACATCGTGGCCGGGCAGATGAATCCTACGTCGGGGCGGGTCTACTCAGTGGACACCCCTGTGAAACTGGGGGTCAACGTCTCATTGGTGCCGGCGCTGTCCGGGGAGAAGAACATCCGCCTGGGCTGCCTGGCGCAGGGTATGCACCCGCGCCGGGTGGACGAATTGTTGCCCGAGCTGGTGGAGGTAGCTGCGCTGGGCAAAGCCATCCACTGGCCCATGAAGGCGTACTCCTCCGGGATGGCCGCGCGCTTACGGTTCGCCGTGGCCACCGCCACAGACCCGCACATCCTCATCCTGGACGAGGCTCTGTCCACCGGGGACGCCCAGTTCCGCGAACGCGGGCAGGCCCGCATGGCCCAGATCCGCGAACAAGCCGGGTGTGTGCTGTTCGTGTCCCACTCGATGAACGAGGTACGGGAGATGTGCACCCGGGTGGTGTGGCTGGACCAGGGGGACACACTCATGGATGGGGACCCCGAGACCGTCACGGAGGAGTACGAGCAGTTCATGAAGCAGCTCGCCGCCGGCAACAACCTGGCTGCCCACAAACGTAAGTTCGAGCTGATGGATCGGCTCGTGCGCACCGAACTGCGGGAGGTGCACGCGTGAGTCCCCGCTCGCTGACCGGTGATCTGCGCACCCAGTTGTGGCACCTGCGCCACGGCGGGGTGTCCCAGTGGCGGACCTACCGGCGCCGGGCGGGACTGCCCGCGGGACCGTCCGCGAGCGCCGTCGTCACCGGAGCCGGCCGCGACGCCGCCTCCGCCGGGAACGACGGCGCGCAGCGCACGGTCTCGTTCGCGGCGCAGGAGTGGCCCGAGCGCGAACCGGTGCGCGGGGACCTCACCGCCGCGGTGATCCTGGACGACTTCTCCTTGCGTGCCTTCCACTACGAGTGGCACCAGGTGGTGCTCACACGGCGGAACTGGCGCGCCGAACTGGCTGCGCAGCCCGTGGACCTGCTGTTCGTGGAGTCCGCGTGGCACGGCAACGCGGACGAGTGGCAGTACCAACTCACCGGGACCTCGGGCGTGAAGGAGTCGATGCGCGAGCTCGTGGCCCACTGCCGCGAGCAGGGGATCCCTACGGTGTTCTGGAACAAGGAGGACCCGCCACACTACGACGACTTCCTGGAGTGCGCGCGACTGTTCGACACCGTGTTCACCACGGACGTCAACAAGATTCCCGACTACCACCGGGACCTGGGGCACGAGCGTGTGGGGGTGCTGCCCTTCGCCGCGCAACCCGCCGTGCACAACCCCGCGCGGCCCCGGCACGGGTTCCACGAGCGGGACGTGGCCTTCGGGGGGATGTACTTCGCCCACAAGTTCCCCGAGCGGCGCGAGCAGATGGACGTGCTGCTCGGTGGCGCACATGATGCCTCGGCGAAACTTGACAGGGGGCTCGAGATCTTCTCCCGCTACCTGGGCCAGGACGAGCGCTACCAGTTCCCCGAGCCCCTGGACCAGCATGTGGTGGGCTCGCTGGGTTACGACCAAATGCTCACCGCCTACAAGGCGTACCGGGTCTTCCTCAACGTGAACTCGGTCGTGGATTCCCCGTCCATGTGCGCGCGGAGGATCTTCGAGATCACCGCGTGCGGCACTCCCGTGGTCTCCACACCGTCCGAGGCCGTGCGACGGTATTTCTCCCACGACCAACTGTCCGTTGTTGCGGACCGCGAGCACGCCGCGGACGTCATCCGTGCCCTCGTGCGCAGCCCGGAACTGGCAGATCGCATGGTACACCGCGCGCAGCGCGAGATCTGGGCGCAGCACACCTACACGCACCGCGTGGAGACGATCGTGGAACGCGCCGTCCCGCAGCTCGCCGTCGCCCGCACCCGGCCCAGCGTCACCGTGTTGCTGTGCACCAACCGCCCGCATCGACTCCCGGACGCCCTGCGCGGGATCGCGGCCCAGGTGGACGTGGAGCTGGACGTGGTGCTCGTGGCCCACGGCTTCGACCCACGGGCGCGGGACGTCCAGCGCGTCGTCGAGGACTGCGGGATCCAGCGCGTGACCACCGTGGCCGCGGACGCGTCCCTCACGCTGGGGGAGTGCCTCAACCTCGCGGTCGAGCACGCCACCGGGGACGTGCTGTCCAAGATGGACGACGACGACTGCTACGCCCCGCGCTACCTCGCCGACCTCCTGGACGCCCTGCGCTATGCGAACGCGGACGTGGTGGGCAAGCAGGGGCACTACATGTACGTGGAGTCCCAGGACGCCACCCTGGTGCGCTTCCCACACCGAGAGCACCGATACACGGACTTCGTCATGGGGCCCACGATCACGGGCTACCGCGAGGTCTTCCGGCAGATTCCGTTCCAGCGGCGCAGCACGGGGGAGGACACGTCCTTCCTGGCCGCGGTGCGCGAAGCCGGCTACGTCATCTACTCGGCAGACCGCTTCAATTTCGTCCAGTTCCGCGGCTCGGACAGCCACACGTGGCAAGTGTCCGACGCCGCTGCGCTGGCCTCGGGACGTGTCGTCATGTTCGGGGACAGCACCCGTCATGTGACGATATGATCCTAAGGATTCTGCATGTTTACGTTGAAAATGAATGGAAGTTCCGGTCAATCGGAACGAACCAGCAAACGCGTGGTGAGGTGCGTCAATGAGTGAGCCGTTGGAAGTCGTGTTCGTGGGGCTGGGGTACATCGGTCTACCCACCGCGGTGGTCATGGCGAATCACGGGGTACGGGTCCACGGCGTGGACGTGAACGCCTCCGCGGTGGAGCGGATCCAGCGCGGCGAGGTCACGATCGTGGAGCCGGGGCTCGAGGAGCAGCTCAAGAAGGCGATCGACAGCGGCCAGCTCACCGCGACGACCGAGATGCAGCACGGTGACGCGTTCGTGATCGCGGTGCCCACCCCGTTCAAGGAGAACTACGAGGGTGACCTGTCCTACATCCTCTCCGCCGCGGAATCCATCGCCCCGCAGCTGCGCGGGGACGAGACCGTGATCCTCGAATCCACTTCCCCGCCGCGCACCACCCAGACGCTCGCCCGTAAGATCATGGAGCTGCGGCCGGACCTGTCCCTGGACGGCGAGGACGGCAAGCCCGTGGTGTACTTCGCGTACTGCCCCGAGCGCATCCTGCCGGGCAAAGCACTCGAGGAACTGATCAGCAACGACCGCATCATCGGCGGCAGCACCCCCGAGGCCGCGCGCCGCGCCAAGGAGGTCTACGCGTCCTTCTGTCAGGGTGAACTGCTCGCCACGGACGACGTCACGGCGGAGTTGTCCAAGCTCACGGAGAACTCATTCCGTGACGTGAACATCGCGTTCGCCAACGAGCTGTCCCTGATCGCGGACAAGCTGGGCATCGACGTGTGGGAGCTCATCGAGCTGGCCAACCACCACCCCCGTGTGAACATTCTGCAGCCGGGCCCCGGCGTGGGCGGGCACTGCATCGCGGTGGACCCCTGGTTCATCGTGGCCGCCGACCGGGAGAACTCACGCCTGATCCGCACCGCCCGCGAGGTCAACGACGGGAAGCCGAAGTGGGTCATCTCCAAGGTGGAGGAAGCCTGCTCCCACGTTGAGTCCCCGGTGATCGCGGCCCTGGGCCTCGCGTTCAAGGCCAACATCGACGACCTGCGTGAATCCCCGGCCATGAACATCACCAAGGACCTGGCCGAGCACGTGAGCCACGCGACGGTCCTGGCCGTGGAGCCGAACGTCTCCGAGCTGCCGAAGGGTCTGCAAGGCCTACCGAATGTGCAGTTCGCGGACTACCAGGACGCGATCGAGCGCGCGGACGTGATCCTGCTGCTCGTGGACCACGACGAGTTCAAGACCCTGCCGGCCACCGCGCTCAAGGGCAAGGCCGTGGTGGACACCAAGGGTCTGTGGCGCTGAGTCACTGAGGCGGGGGCGGTGGGAGCACCGTCCCCGCCGCCCCCGCATCGTCTTCTCGCGCGCACCCCCGGCGCGCCGTATCCCCCAGGAGCACCCCCATGCATCCAGACGAACGCCGCGATCCGGCCCGGTTGCGGGAACTGGTGTACCGCCAGGTCGCCCGGGATCCGCGTGGCACGTTCGATCAGCTGGAAGCAGCACAACGCAGGATCCGGTCCTTGGAGGCCGCGGCCGCCACGGCCCGGTCTCGGATCGAGAAGCTCACCGCGCAGAACCGCACATTGGCCGCCTCGTCGACGACTACGGAGGAACGGGCATCGGAGTCTGCCGCGGAACCCGCCGGCGACGGAACCGGGGCCCCGGTCGAGGACGGTACGTCGGCGGCCGCCACGAGCCCAGCAACCCGGGTTCACGACGACGCCGCGGCCACCGGCCCGTCGTACCAGACGCCCCACGCGTCGTCGGCCGGTACCGAACCGACCGCAGAGGTCGAGCCCTCCCTCGAGGACGTCCTGGCCACCCTGGAGGCCGAGCCCATCGCGGCGCACTTGTCCGCTGCCCTCAACCGGCTGTGGTATCGCGAAGGGGACATCACACGTGCGGCGGAACTGGTCGACCGCCACCGCGGCCTGCTGCCGGATCTCACCGAGAAACAGCGCTACTTGACCGACCGCATCCTGGGCACCGTGGCATTGGACCGCACTGCGGCGCGACTCGTGCCCCCGCGCTCCCGCGGTGCGGCGTACCTGCCCGAGCGGCAACGCGTCCTGTACTGCGCGTACTCCACGCCGATCTTCCATTCGAACGGGTACAGCGTGCGCACCGAGGGAGTGGTGGCCGGGCTGAAGGCCGCCGGCGCTGACGTGACCGTGATGGGGCGCTCGGGCTATCCGTGGGACATCTCGACCGCGCGCGTCAAGCCTCGCAAGCGGCGCCACGTGGAAACGCGCAACGGCGTGGACTGGGTGCACGTGCCGGAAGGCAACATCAACCACCTCGCGCCGGACGTCTACGTCAATGTCGCGGCCGATGCCGTGGTGCGGCAGGCCCGGTTGCTGCGCCCGTCCGTGATCCACGCGGCGTCGAACTACCTCAACGCGCTTCCGGCGCTGGTCGCCGCCCGGCGGCTCGGTGTGCCGTTCGTCTACGAGGTGAGGGGTTTGTGGGAGGTCACGGAGGCCTCTCTGAAACCGGGATGGGACGAGACGCAGCGGTATGTGAACCAGGCAGCCATGGAGACCCTGGTCGCTCGTGAGGCGGATGCCGTGCTGGCCATCACGCAAGAGGTCGCGGACGAGCTCGTGCGCCGTGGGGTGTCCGAGAACAAGATCACGCTGCTGCCCAATGGTGTGAACACGGATGAATTCCTGCCGCTGCCCCGGGACACCGGCTACGCCGCGAAACGCGGGATCCGCACGGATGTGCCCGTGATCGGGTTTGCGGGCTCGCTCGTGGCCTACGAGGGTCTGGACACGCTGCTGCAAGCGGCCAACATCCTGCGCGGGCGCAAGGTGGACTTCCAGGTGGTGATCGCCGGCTCCGGTGGGGTGTACCCCGACCTGAAGAGTTATCAGGTCCGCAATAAGCTGCAGTCGCGAGTGAAATTCGTGGGCCGGCGGCCCGCGAGTGAGATCGCCCGGTTCATGAGCTGCGTGGACATCGTGGCGTGCCCCCGCACCAGCTTGCCCGTGACGGAGATGGTTTCGCCGCTCAAGCCACTCGAGGCGTTCAGCGCAGCCAAACCGGTGGTGCTCTCGGACGTCTCACCGCACCGTGCACTCGTGGGTGCCGTGGAGGGAGAGAGCGCCGGGCCGCGCGGTCTGCTGAGCCGAGCCGGGAACCCCAAGTCCCTCGCGAACGCGCTGCAGAAGCTCATCGAGGATCCTGAACTGCGCGTGTCGCAGGGGCAAGCCGGCCGTCTGTGGGCCGTGGACGAGCGGCAGTGGAGGAACCTCGGCCCGGTGGTCCGCCGGGTCTATGCCCAGGCCACGGCGGACCACGACGCCCTGGCACACGGTGGCCGGTCCCTCAAGGATCTGCGGATCGGTCTGATCGCGGACGAGTTCACCACGGAGACCCTGCGCCGCTCGGCCACGATCATCCCGCTCGGCCCGGCCGATTACGCCGAGCAACTGGCCGGCGAGAACCTGGACCTGGTGTTCGTCGAATCGGCGTGGTCGGGCAACGGCGGTGCGTGGCATCACAGGGTGGGGTACTACTCGGACGAGGAGCACACGCAGCTGCGGGACCTCCTGGCGCGGTGCCGCCACGCCGGGATTCCCACCGTGTTCTGGAACAAAGAGGATCCGGTGCACATCAACCGGTTCCGCAGGACCGGGGCGCTGTGCGATCACGTGTTCACCACGGACGCGGACATGATCCCGGAGTATCTTCACGCAGCGCGTTTCCTGAGCGGCGGTCGCGCCGTTACGTCCTCTTCCCTACCCTTCTATGCCCAACCCGCGATCCACAACCCCCTCCCGGGTGCACGGGCGCCGGAGGACACCATTGCCTATGCCGGGACCTACTACGGGCAGCGATACCCCGAGCGCTCCCAGCAGCTCGAGCAATTGCTCGGCACGGCCAAGCCGTACGGGCTGGCCATTTACGACCGGCAATTGGCCATCCCGGACTCACCGTACCGATTCCCACCCGAGTTCAGGCAATGGGTGCGGGGGGCATTGCCCTACGACGAGGTGATCGACAGCTACCGCGCGCACGTGGCCAGCCTCAACGTCAATTCCGCCCCGTACTCACCCACCATGTTCTCCCGCCGGGTCGTGGAGATCGCGGCGTGTGGGGGAGCGGTCCTCTCGAGCTGGGCGCGGGGCATCACCGAGACGTTCGACGGTGGCATTCCCTGCACCAACAACGCGGCATACGCCAAGGCTCTTCTGGGGGCATGGAGCGCCGATCCGGAAGAGCGGTTGCGCGAGGTGTGGCTGCAGCTGCGCACGGTCTTGCGCGCGCACACGGTGGACACAGCCCTGGTGATCCTCGCACGTACCGCGGGTCTACCGATCGAGGCGTTCTCGCTGCCACGGTGGGGTCTCACCGCGCGCCCCGAACAGGTCCCGGGGATCCTGCGTCAATCCGTCCTGCCCAGCACGGTGCGGTTGACGGACGACGACGCCGCTGCCCGCGCCGCGCTCGAGGCGCACGGCGTACGCGTGCTCGGCTATCGCGAACCCTATCCCCACGACGTCGAGTTCTGGGCGTACCCGCCCGAGGACCCCGCACGGACATGGGCGGAGGACCTGCTGCAGACCACGCGCTGGGGGCACTGGGACAAGATCGTTGCGCACTCGCGCGGGGCGGACGAGGATGCTCGAGTGTTCGCGGTTGCCGGTACGAACACGCACGATGCCTGGGGAATGCTTCGGGCGACCCTCGTGAAAGACCCGGACACGTCGTTCCGTGCCGTGGACTCGGCCGCCACCCTCACGGTGACGCTTCCGCCATCGGACGAGCCCACGCGTCAGCTCGTGGCCACCCCGTCCGGTGAGAGTGCGGTGGAGCGGGCCGGCACGATCCTTGTGGCGGGACACGACCTGAAGTTCATCTCCTCGTGGCTGAATCACCTTCGTGCCGCAGGGGCACGAGTGCTGGTGGATCAGTGGGACAACCACGCGCATCACGATGAACAGCGCTCCGCGGAGTTGCTCGCGGAAGCGGACGTGGTGTTCTGCGAATGGGGTCTGGGCAATGCGATCTGGTACTCGGAACACGTGAACGACCACCAGCGGCTGATCGTGCGGGTTCACGCGCAGGAATTGCGCGGGCCCTACCTGCGCCGGATCCGGCACGAGCAGGTGTCCCAGTACGTGTTCGTGAGTGATCTCATGCGCGAGGCCGCGATCACGAGTCACGGGCTTCCCCGCGCCACGTGCACGGTGATCCCCAACGTGGTCCGCACGGCGGACCTGGCCCGTGACAAGCACGAGAGCGCGCTGAAGACCGTGGGGTTCGTGGGGATCGTCCCTCAGTTGAAACGGCTCGACCGCGCCGTGGATCTCATGGAGCAGCTCGTGGCCGTGGATCCCGAGTTCTCGTTGCGGGTCAAGGGTAAGCGTCCCGAGGACTACGAGTGGATGCACAAGCGACCCGAGGAACTCGAGTGGTACCGGGCGTGCTACCGCCGCGTCGACGAGCTCAATCAACGCGCCGGCCGGGAGGTCATCCGCTTCGACCCGCACGGCAACGACATGGCCGAGTGGTACCGGGGTGTGGGATACGGCATCTCGGTGAGCGACCACGAGTCATTCCACCTGACCCTCCCGGATGTCGCAGCATCCGGTGGTGTTCCCGTGTCCCTGGACTGGCCCGGTGCGGATCTCATCTATCCCAGGGAATGGCTGGTCTCGTCCGTCCACGAGATGGCGCAACGCATCCTGGATCTCTCGCGAGACCCGGAGACGCGCCGTTCGTTCAGCCACAACGCACACGACTTCACGACATCCACGTTCGACGCCGCCGCCGTCCATGAGCAGTTGGACCGCGCCCTAGCCCCCATCGGAGGCCCACGATCATGAATGCGCACCCGACCCCAGTGGGCGCCGCCGCCGACCACGCCGACGCGGTCGATGTCCTCAGTGACCTTCTGGCCCAACAAGCGCAGGAAATTCGCCGACTGAGCGAGGAACTGGTGGCCAGTTACGAGAAGGAGATCCGGTTCTTCCAGAACCTCGAGTCCCGGGACGAGCAACTAAAGACGCAGGAACGGACCTACCTGAAGAAGGTGTGGTGGTTGGAGTCCGAACTCCGTAAAACGCGTGAGGAGCGGGACACTGCCCGCGAACAGTGGGAGCGCACTAGGGCCTCGCGTACCTTCAGGTTGCAACGACGCGTGTGGAAGCTGCGGAAGGCGGTGCGGTCATGGCGATGAACATGGACCAGGTGAAGCGACGGCGTGCGAAGGTTCGAACGCGGATCAAGGAACTACAGCTGAGGGAAGCCACGGCTGCAACGGACCAGCACTGGTTCCACTCCCGGGCGTTCAAGGACTACGCGCGCCGTAACCGCACGGACCGGTTGAACCCGGTGATCGCGCAGGAGCAGTATCCCGAGTGGTTGTCACACAACGGGCGAGCCGAGCAGGTCCGCGACCTCGTGGAATCCGTGGCGGGGCTGCCCGATCACACCGGTACCCGTGTCTTGACCCCGCACCCGGCCCGGGTGGCCATGATCGCGGATACGTTCCTGTACGAGACGTACGAGGGCACGGCGAACATCACGTACGTGACACCGGAGAACTTCCGGGACGTGGCTCGCACCAGCGATGTGCTCATCCTGACATCCACGTGGCGGGGCCGGTTCGAGGACTGGCACGGCACCACGGCGTCCGCGGGGCTCGTGCGCTCCGAGGTCATCCCGGCCTTCCGCGCACGCGATGTGCCCGTGATCTTCTACTCCAAGGAAGACCCGCCCAACTACGCCCGGTTCCGTCCCCTCGCCCAGGAAGCGGACGTGATCTTCACGTCCGCACAGGAAATGATCCCGAGCTACGCTGCGGATTGCCCCGAGGTGGGGGACATCCGCCCCCTGACCTTCGGTGTCAACCCCCTACTGCACACGCCCGTAGGATCCCGGCGGGTACGCCACTCCGAAGTCTTGTTCGCCGGGTCCTGGCTCTCTCACAAGTACCCCGCCAGACAATCGGCGGCGCGGTTCCTGTTCTCGGGCGTCCTGGATGCCGGACGGGATCTGTTGATCGTGGATCGGAACTCCTCCCTGGGCGATCCCAAGTACTTCTACCCCCGGGAGTTCGTGGACCACGTGGGCCCAGGGCTGGGCCACCGTGAACTCATGAAGGTCCAACGCAGCGTAGACGTCCATCTCAACCTCAACTCGGTCACCAATTCCGGGACCATGTACGCCAACCGAGTGGTGGAGCTGCAGGCGATGGGCGCGTTCGTTCTCTCCAACTACTCGCTCGCCGTCAACGATCGTTACCCCGAGGTCCAGCTGATCGACCGGCCGCGGGAGGTACCCCTCATCCTGGACGGCATGACGGGGGAGCGGCTCTACCGCGCACAGTCCGACGGTTTGCGGCGCGTGTGGGAACACGACACGGCGTGGCAGCGCATGTCGGACATGCTCTCCGCCGTGGGTGCCCCCGTCGCGTCCTTGCACGAACGAGTGGCGGTCGTTCCGGACGGTGACACCACGATCGACCACGCGCGTGAGATCGCCGACACGCAGACAGCACTCGTGAGCGTCCTCACTCGGGGCGAGTTGGCGCAGCGCCGGGATGACTTCGACGTCGTCGTGCCCGTGTCCGCCGATCATGACTACGCGAGCGGCCACGTGCGCGACCTGCTCAACGTATTCAGGTACGCGGACGTGGACGTGGCCACGAAGAACGGCTTCGAGACGAACGGCGGGATCACGAGCCTCGACGATCACGAGCTCACGGGCCGGGTTCGCAGCAGTGCTCGCAGCGGCCTCCGCGTCCAGGCGGACACCCCGGTGCTGCAGACGTGGCTCGACTCCGGGCGGGTCGAGGGGCGGGCCTACAGCACCGCGCCGTTCGGCGCGGGGCCCCGGGTTGGCGAGCGCATCGAGGTCACGCTCACCGACGCCCCACAGTTGACCGTGGTGGTCCCGGTGTTCAACAACGGCAAACACCTGGTCTCCAAGTGCTTCCGCTCCCTGGAACGCTCCACGATCTTCAGGGACATGGAGATCCTGCTCATCGACGACGGCTCCACCGATCACGACACGGTGCTCGCGGTGCGCGAACTCGCGGCGCGGTACGCCAACGTGCGCGCCCACTTCTTCGAGACAGGCGGATCGGGCAGCGCGTCCCGGCCGCGAAACGAGGGACTGAAACTCGCGACGGCGCCCTACATCACGTACTTGGACCCGGACAACGAAGCGCTCAACGATGGGTTCCGCGTGTTGCTGGAGACCGTCCGCGAGCTAGGGGTGCAATTCGCGATCGGGGACATGATCAAGCTCTCCTCGTACCGCCGGCACGTCCCGAACGTCAAGATCCTGACGAAGAACCTACCGGAGGATCCCACGGGCGGTCTGATGGTCCCGGAGGACGCCCTGCAGCGGATCAACTTCCAGCCCATGAGCATCCAGGCACTCGTGGCGAACACGCAATGGTTGCGCGCCATCGGTCTGCATCAACCGGTGGGTGCCCTGGGCCAGGATTCCCTGGCGTTCCAGCAGATGCTCCACGGGGCCAGGCGGATCGCTACGGTCCGCCTGCCCATCCACGTCTATTACGGGGCCGTGTCCAACTCGATGATCAACACGGTGGGGCCGAGCCTGTTCCGCAAATACCTACCCCTGGAGCACTACCGGGTGGAGTGGCTCCGACGGGAGGGGCTGTACGACGCCTATTGCCATACCCGGGTGGACGCATTCTTCGACGGGTGGCTCGTGAACAAGTTCAACCGTTTCGTGCCCGCGGAGCAGAAGGCCGAGTGTCGCGCGTTGCTGGACGAATTGTGCGCGCTCTACGAGGTTGAACTCACACACGACGACCCGCAGGAGCCGGCGTCGCCACTGCGCGTTGTGCCCCGGCCCGCGGAGGAGCAACTCGCGCCCGCGGATGTCCTCGTCGGCGCGGAGAACTGACCCGCATGGTGAACCTCGACGCGGCTCGGCGACAGGCGCTGGGCACCCACTTCCGTCCATCAGCCGATGAGGACGCCAAGGTCAACGATCTCAAGGCGGGCCGTCTCACCATGGCGCCGCACAAAGCGTGGTCGCTCCCGGAAGAACCCACCTGGCGGGAAAACCCTTTTCAGGACAACAACTGGCAGTTCCAGTACCACATGCTGCGGTGGCTGGACCCGCTGCGGCGCGCCGCCAACCGCGGAGATGTCGAGGCGGCGCAACGGTGGGAATTCTTGGCGCATTCGTGGATCGCCGCCAACCCACCCGGCGCGGGACAGACGCGGTGGTCGTGGATTGACATGAGCGACGGGATTCGAGCCATGGAACTATGTCACGGTCTCACGGTGGTGGGGGAGCAGGAGTGGCTCCTGAGCTCTCTCCACGACCATGTGGCCTGGCTGTCCGAACCCTCCCATCTCAAACGGGGTAATCACGGATTCCACCAACATGTGGGGCTGTTCGTACTGGGCGTGGTATTGGAAGATCCTGAGGTGACCGAACTCGCGCTCGAGCGGCTCTTCGACCAGCTCGCGGCGGCCTACGACGAACAGGGCGCGAATGAAGAGGGTTCTCTCGGCTACCACCTGCAAAACTACGAGTGGTGGAACGATGCTCTGAGACGCCTGGATCTGGAGGGGATTCCCCGCCCGGAACTCTCGCATCGACTCGACCTGGCACCGCAGCTGTTGGCCCACGCGACGAGTCCGCTGGGACGGTTTGCCCGGATCGGGGACACCGACGGTGGCAATCCCCGCAGGATCAACCACCCGCTCACTCGTTTCGTGGTCACTCAAGGGCGAGAGGGAATTAAGCCCGATTCGACCACTGCCATTTACGACGCCGGCTATGCATTCCTGCGTAGTGGTTGGGGAGAAGATCGCCCCTACCAGGATGAAACATTCGTCACGGCGGTATGGGGCCGGCAGGACAAGGTCCACGGTCACCGCGACGGTGGTTCGGTGACTTTTGGTACCGATGGGGTGCAATGGCTCGATGACTCGGGCAAGTACTACTACGGAAAGAGTCCCATGCGGGACTACGTCGTGGGCCGGGAAAGTCACAATGCCGTCGTCATGCCCGGAAAGACGTACCGGAGGGACACCGAGGTCTCCTTAATCGGCCACTCGGAAACCGGTGACCACGTGGACCTGACGTTCAGCGATCCCGGGTACGACGACGTCGGAATCCTTCGGCGACTCATCTACCTCAAGGCCCGGCGTCAACTCCTCGTCCTCGACTCCGTGGAAACCCCGGAATCCACCGTCGTGGAACAGTGCTGGAATTGTGGTCGCGACGTAGAGGCCCAGCGTCTCCGCACGGGTTTCATCCTTCGCCGCGAGAAGAAGAGCATCCACGTGAGCACCTTGAACGGCGGTCCGACGGAGGTCCGCCGCGGGGAAGAGAACCCCCTGGCGGGCTGGACGTCCACGGGATGGCGGAGGGCTTCACCCGTGGAGCAGCTGGCCGTCACCGGGCAGGGACCCTCGTGTTTCTTCCCGACTCTGATCGGCCCGTGGGACGAGGCGGCGGTTGACGTGCTCGGCTCCCGCATGACGCACGTTGCATTGCACGGACGGGTCGAAGACGTGATCCCGTCCGCGCTACTGGCACGGGATCATACGGTTTCAGTCGTCGAACACGCCCAGGACAACACCGGGATGGCGGTCACGGTGTCCCGCACGGACCGTGGCCTGGTACGCGTGGTTGTCCGCGGTGGCGGGCCTCTCTACGCGTTCTACCTCATTCGGTCCGATGGCGCCATTGAACGGACGCCATACAACCGGCGCTCGTCTCACACGTTCTACGCCGACGATTCGGCGTCCTGCCGTATCCGCGTGTTCTCCCGTGACAACGCGCAGACGATCAAGGTAAGGACGGTGACAGCGGCATGACCCCACAGAGAATGCTATACCCATGATGGATATAATATCGGTTTCGAGAAATACTGCGCACGCAAAGAACCCCCAATAAGCCTTTCACGCCCACGTCAGCTGTACGATGACCCGTAGAACCTTGCATAAGCTATCCCCACTTTCGATATACGGAAACCGCCCCGGGTGGTTCGCAAGTTCGCTTCCTCGGGCTATTCGGCGACAATCGCCTATCCATGCAATTTAATTCCTTTTCGCCCCCCACAGAAAGTCTCGGACATGATCTCGCACAGCTCTGCTCGTTCCCTTGCCCGGCGCCTTTTCTTGACCTCAACTGCGGCTGTCATCCTCCCGCTGACGTTGATCGGCTGCGGCTCGTCTCAGCCCGGAGAAACCGCAGCGGGTCAGACGAGCGCCGTGCCGGCTGAACAGACGTCGGCCTCGAACACCCTGCCGGACTTCAATGACAAACCCCTGTACGACGCCATCATCTTCGCGCGGGATAACGACGTCTCCTACACGGTGAAAGACCGCAAGGGACACACCCCAGAAACCAAGAACACGCGAGAATGGAAAGTTGTCTCGCAAACTCCCTCTGCTGGCACGCCTTTCGAACCGCGACACAAGATCGAACTAACCGTAGAAAATTCCAAGTAAGCTATCGAGCAGTTTTCCGGCGGGTTCACGGAGTCGTCGGTCATCTTTCGGAAAGGCCCATGGAGCCAGCAACCTACGAAGTCATCAGGCGCATCACGGACTCATTCGTGCCTGAGATCGCCAACGATGCGGCCCGCCAGCGCGCCCGCTGCTTTCTGAATGAGCGGGTCATCATGCATCCCACACTGGGTGGGATCGACGCCTCTCGGGTGGCGGTGTGGCAGACCCCGCTGCCTCGGACCCACGGACGTTATCTCCATGGCTTCCTGTTCTTCGCGGATTGGCATGCCACCGTTCTCGCCACTCCTGGGGGAAAAGAGACGGCCCATCAGCATGCGCTGAACTTGGTCCTCTCTTGGGCCACTTGCAACACCGGCGTTCCAGGTTCCTCAGACATGGCCTTTCACGATGAAACCACCGCGCAACGAAGCCTACAGATGGCGCGCTTGCTGGATGAGTTCCCGGGTGGTGTGCCCGAGGAGTACGTATCGGCCGTGCAAGCGCTGGTGACGCTGCATGTCGATCTGTTATCGGCTGCCTCGTTCTATGCCGGTAACAACAATCACGGGATGTTCCAGGACATTGCTCTACTTCGCCTGGTGACGTCGGACGTGGGTATGGCAGTCACGGACCCTCAGCACAGGGACGACCTACTGCACCTGGCCGCAGACAGGCTGCACCGTTACTTCACCTCAAGCTTCACCCGCGATGGCGTCCACGTGGAGAACAGCCCGGGATATCACTTGATGGTCAGCCGCTATCTTCGCGATCTGATTCCGGTACTGGACCTGCTGGAACCCGGTACATCCGCATCCTTGCACGGAATCTACGAGGGTGCTGAACGTTTCGCGACCCACATGATCATGCCGAACGGGTTTCTGCCGCCCCTCGGGGACACCAAAGTGGCCCGTGTGAGGGACATGTCCCACAGAAGTACGTTCTCCTCACCGGCCTACGACTATGCCGTCCACCAGGGGACCAGAGGAGTTGCGCCGTCGGAAACCACCGCCGTTTTCCCGGACGGGGGCTATGCGGTGCACCGTTCATCATGGGAAGTCCAAGACGCCGACTGGCTGGTCTTCAAGTCCGGGTACCGGTCGAACTACCACCATCACGCGGATGACCTCTCGTTGCTGGTGTACACCCACGGTCACCTGGTGTTGGGGGAGGCGGGACCATTCGGCTATGACTATTCTGACCCGCTTACCAAGTACGCGTTCTCCCAGTTCGCTCATAATGTCATCACCGTCGATGGCGTCAGCCAACCCCGTGCGGACCGGGAGCCCGGGGGCATCGAGTTCACTGATCACGGAAGCGAACCCACCGGGGAGCTGCTGGTCCAAGGTGTCAACAGACGTTCCGATCATTTCTGCCACATCCGTGACATTTCGACAGCACAGCTAGAAGATGCGCAGGCACCGCGGACCGCTGTCCATGTGGATGATCAGGTCACGACTGACGACGGGCACGAACACGACTACGTTCTTCGTTGGCATCTCGGCGCGGGTACTCGTCCCGTGCTTCGCGGTAACGGCCTGGAACTCTTTGTGGGCTCTCGAAAGGTTCTGGAGATGACCTGGTCTGGGCCTCGGCCTTCCACCACCCGGATTCGCCGGGCCGGGGAAGGCCCGGGTGTTCATGGACATCGTTTCCCCACATTCGGCAAATCCGAACCAGGTGCCGTCCTCGAGATTGCAGCACGAGGTACCTCATTCCGACTCACCACGCTCATCTGTACAGGTGACTTCACCCTGCGTGACTGGGGTGTGGGCGCACCAGGAAGCGCCTGGCGACAGTTCCAAGCTGAGATGCCTGTGAATTACCTACTCGAAACTCATCCCGGCGCACGCAAGCTCGTGGTGGTCTTCTCGGCCATGGCCCCCGTGGGGAGCTTCACGTACAACTATCGGGATGCCGTGTCGGTCCTCGATGCGCACACGCTGTTCGTCATGGACGACTGCGGTGATCAGGGAGCGTATTTCTTCTCTGACCACCGCGACGAGAGCATACGCCGGTCGGTTCTTTCGGCTGTGACGGACGTCAAGGATCGACTGGGAGTGGACTGGTCGGACGTGGCCTTCGTGGGCAGTTCGAAGGGGGGGACGGCGGCTTTGATCTTCGGCGGTACCGTCCCCGTGGGGCGGATCGTGGTGGGAGCGCCGCAGACACGGGTGGGCTCCTTCCTGAAAAAACCTCACCCCAACGTCCTCGAGTACATGACAGGGGGTACGGACGAGGCGGACATTGCATGGGCGGATGAGATCGTGCCTCGGCAGTTGCGCGGTCTCGCACCAAGCACCTCGGTTGAGGTGATCATCGGCACCCGAGACCACCATTATCGAGATCATTTGCCGCTATTGCGCCGGGAGCTATCGGCCATGGGCCATTCGAACCTCCTCGTGCGTGAGGTGCCGGGGCTGACCCACGCCGAGATTGGTCCTCCGTTCCGCCAGTTCATTAGGGAGCGATTGGGCCCGTGGGCCGGTGAGCGTAACCCTGGGGCGCAGACTGCACCCGCAGCGCCCGTTGTCGATGCCATGGCCCGGGGCGCGTGTGTCTCGGCCTCGGTGACGGGCACGGATCTCCCCGTGAGCGCGGCTTACTACCTGTATCGGGGCAAAGAGGCGATTCGCAAAACCGCTTATACGAAATACGCGTACGACATCCAGTTCGACGATGTCCCACCAGGCTTATACCGCGTCCGCTGTTTCCTGCGCACCCAGGTCACCGACACACCTACCGCCGTTTCATCTCCCTCCGTCAGGGTGATATGAGACCGCGCTCGCAAACTGCTGTGAATCTTAATGATGGAGAACGATGGATAACGGGACCGAAGAAGAACTCCATCCTTTGGTGGACCTGAACGAAGCAATCACGTTTCCGGACGCGCTGTCACCTGATTCCTGGGTACGTGTGGACCCCGCGGGTTACCAGCGGTACGTTGAGCTGGACCGCGCCGCCCGTCGCTCCGTAACGGAGGGGTTAGCTGTATGCGCGGGCGTCGTAACGGATGACGTGGACAAGATGCGGTTCATGGCGGGCTTCGCGAGCCAGCGCGCCGTACGCTTCCACTACGTACCCTCGGTGGACACGGCGGATTTGAAGTTGCTGCTTGCTCCGTTCCTCGATCGGGACAATCGGGCACCTTCGATCGTGTACCTGCGTCACGAATTGGAGGAGCTCCCGGGGTTAGGACACGACGTCCACCAATTTTTTGATCGGCTGCCTGAAGGGTCTGCAGCCATGAACCACCATGCACTGCTGATCCCATCGGCCCAGCGTGATGAACAGGGCAGACCAATGCCGCGGAGTATCGCGTCTCATCTGGTTAACGCTGCCTACGACACCGGCGCAGTCCAGATCCTGACGGATGACGTGCATGTGGCCTGGTCGCTGTTGGGGCACAAGAATTTGTCACCTCGCGTGATTTTCGTTGTGCCCGGGCCGACGGGCGACGAATCGGCCGCCACCGGGGCGGAGGACCTGATTCCACTCGCGAAAGTTCTGCGGTCACGCCAAGGGCACCTCCTGTCTGCAGACGCTGCAACTCGAGATTCCATGGAATTGCGACTCGGCATCAGTGATACTCGTGTCTCGCTTTACGTTCCCGAATGGGGAATTCCTGCCGTCCAGGATCTCGCGGAAAGGGCCCGTCCCATGGCGACCTTGGGGCGGGACGTCAACTTGTTGATCGCCGGCCATGACTTCAAGTTCTTGGGTGAGCTGGTTAACGCCTTGCAACGAGTGCACGGGCTCACCCTCTCGTTCGACCGGTGGCAGACCCAACGGCACCAGGATGTGCAGGCATCTGACACCGCCCTGTCAGAAGCGGACGTCATCTTGTGCGAATTCTCGTCGAACAACGCCGTGTGGTACTCCTGGCACAAGCGTCCCGGACAGACATTGATCGTCCACTTCCACGGCTATGAACTCTTCCAGGACATCGTTCACGACATCAACGTGGCCAACGTGGACAAATTCGTATTCGTCTCCGAGTTCTACCGGCAACGCGTGATCCAGGAGCTCGGGTGGCCTGCTGAGCGGACCACTGTCATTCCCAACATGATCGAGGTGGCTGAGTATCTCGGCACCAAGATCGATGATGCACGGTTCCACCTCGGTTTGGCGGGCTACGTCCCCATCCTGAAAAGACCTGACCGGGCCCTCGATCTGCTCGAAACCCTCCTGGAACACGACGACCGCTACGTGCTGCATCTGCGGGGCCGCAACCCTTGGGACTACGCCTGGATGTGGCGCCAACCGGTGGTCCAAGACGCCTATCGGGCGTTCTACGAGCGGCTCATCGATAACCCCGAGTTGCTGGCCCATGTCTCCTTCGACGCGTTCGATCCCGACATGGGGCGGTGGTTCCGCAGGATCGGGTGGATGCTCTCCCCGAGTTCTCGCGAGACCTTCCACCTCGCCCCGGTGGAGGGGCAGGCCAGCGGCGCTGTCCCCGTGGTGTGGGATCGCGAGGGCGCCCGCGAGATCTTTCCCGAAGAATTCGTACATGCGGACACGGCCAGTGCGGCGGATGGCATTCTGCGTGCCAACGCCATCGAGTCAGGTTTCGACCAGGCATCGGCACGCGCCCGACAGGCTGTCCAGCGTTGGGACCTCAGCCGCATAGCCCCACTCTGGGCCGATGTCCTGTTCGCCGGCTCAACGCAACGCCCAGCTGTTGCTGACGAATTCGATCTCACGCGGATGCAGCAGAAATTCGACGAGACCGGTGACGTCGCAATGCTGGACCGGATGCTGTTGCTATTGTTCATCCGCGAGCGCGACCTGGTCGCCGCGGAGGCGCTACTGAACCGGTACCCCGGTCGGGAAGAAGAACTCAGCGCGCGGACCCGTGAACTCTTGTCCGAACATCGGGAGGAACACTTGTTCCGCTCGGGCAGTTTCGTGCGTCCGCTGCGGAGTCCAGGCGCGGCTTACCTGCCCGTCCGGGATACCGCGCTCGTCATTTCCCATGAGACTGCAGGGGTCGGCGGGGACGTCGTTGCCGCCCCGGAGGTCAACGAGGCAGCCGCCCTACGGATCACCACCCTGGGTTCAGCGGCTCCGGCCTCGGACATCGAATCCCTTGTCGCGGACCCAGAACTCCATCCGGTGCAGCAGGTGCAGTGGATCGCCGATGCCGTGACCCGTGCGGCCCGCGTGCACCGGCCGGCCGCGCTCGTCACGTCAGCACACCCCACCACGGCATGGGGGACGGTGCTCGCAGCTCGCAGGCTCGGCGTCCCCGCGATCCTGGCCCCAGCCGGCGGCGAACCCGATACCGCATGGATGCCGGGGTCGGACGAGTTCGACGCCGCGGTCGACACTGCGGCCGAGGTGACCACGGATGTCGTCACAGCTGCAGTATCGGCGCACGCCCATCGCACGGCCGCCACACCGTCTGTGACCCTAGGGGACCTCACTGTGGGTGTGATCGCCGACGAGTTCACGCAGCGGACCGTCGCTGGCCGGTGTCACGTGGTGAGCATCCCCCGCCGTGATGCCTACTTGCACGTGGCGTCCCGGAACCTCGATGTGCTGTTCGTGGAATCCGCGTGGACCGGTCAAAACCGAGAATGGTTCCACGGCGTCGCCTATTACCCGAACGAACGGGACGACATCGAACGCGCCATCGCCACGGCACGGGCGCTCGGAGTCCCGGTGATCTTCTGGAACAAGGAGGACCCGGTCCATTTCCGGTCGTTCGCGCCCACCGCGGCCTTGTGTGATGCCATCTACACCACTGACGCGGATCGAATTCCCGCCTATCTCCAACTACCGGATGGGCATCGACCGGCCACTGTGGCTTCCATGCCGTTCTACGCCGAGCCCGTGCTGCACAATCCGCTGCCTGGTTCGTGGGCTGAAAAGCATACGGTCAGTTATGCCGGTACGTACTACGGAGCCCGCTACGCGCACCGCTCCGCCGAGTTGGACGCGTTGCTCGCCGCAGCCGCCACGCAGGGGTTGACCATTTACGACCGCCAGGTCAACGTGCCCAACTCGCCGTACCACTTCCCCTCGCGCTATGGCGATTTCATCGAGGGCGGACTGAGCTACGACCAAGTTCTCGAGGCTTACAAAGCCCACCCGGTCCACATCAACGTGAACTCGGTGGACGATTCACCCACCATGTTCTCACGACGCGTGGTGGAAATCGCGGCATCCGGAGCAGTCGTGGTCAGCGGAACGGGCCTCGGATTGAGCCGCTGCCTCCCCGCGGTCCCCACGGAGAACGACCCCTCACGGCTCGAGGAGATACTGGCCCCGTGCATGAAGGACCGCGCACATTGGCGTCAGCTCTCCTGGGAGCAGCTGCGGGAAGTACGGCGTTCCTATCTCGCGGAGCACGCGCTCGCCATCATGTTCCGGGGCGTTGGAGTCCCCGTCGCGATACCGGATGACACGGCGTGGAGTGCCGTGGTGGAGAATCTGACGCCCGATGTGGCCGCTGAACTGTTGGCCCAGACCCTTCGACCCCGGAATGTGACCGTGGCGGCCGCCCATGAGGATGCGCTGGTCACTCTTGCTTCAGCCGGCATCCCGGTGGTCTCAGAACCCACAGCGCCTTGGATCTGCACATGGCGCGGGCCCGCGGGGGAGACGTGGGCGGAGGACATCATGCACGCCGCGCGGTTCGCTCCACGAGACGTTCATCGTCTGGGCGCGCGGGTGGGTGAATCCACGGAGCACGGCTTGATGTCGTGGTCGGGCGCCACGAGTGGGCCGGTATTCGTTCGGCGCGGAGGGTCCACGGGGCGCACCCTGGTCTGGCTGTTGCCAGTACCCGAGGAAACGACCCAGGAGGAGAAGAACAATGACTGATCGCACTCGACCGCTGGTGGGTCGCGCCGCGACGCCTGAGCCTCCCGGCATGGGTTCCACGACTCTGGGGGACATTCTGAGTCTCGACGAATGGAAACAGTACAGCGGGCGCCGCGCAGTCATCGCCGCATCGACCTCGCATGGCCGCCAACTGCTTGATGACGCGGGATTCGTGGTGTTCCCTGCTGTTCCGGGCCTGGTGGAAGAGGCGGTGCGCCGACTTCGGCCCGGAGCCCTGATTCTGGACGCAACGGCTTTGGAGGTAGGCCCATGGAGCGGCGCGCTCACCGACGCGGCCCCGGAGCTCGGGGCGGAGCTGATCCGGACGGTTTCAGCCGCGATCGACGCCGACGTGACGGTGTACTGGGTGGGAGAGGCCGCCGACGGAGGTGCCCTGTTCCACGATGTGGTGACGGATGCGGTATTGGTCGTGGCACCCGGTAGCGAACTCTACGCGGGTACCGAGGAGGGCGCACCCGCGAGCCGCCTCGTGAGGGCCCTGCGCTCCATGGCCGGTCGCGTGTTGTAGGTCGGTCACCCACTACGACATGGGCGGACGGTAGATGAGACACCCGGCTCCGGTGTCCCGGATCACCGACGCCAGGGTTGGGGCTACAGATCGGACACCAACCGTACGAGTTCGCCACGGAAATGCTGGTAGACGCCGGATACGTAGTGGAACGGGGTCAGGTTCCAACGATGCTCCCGATCAGCCACCAGAATCTCGACCGGATATGAGATCACATGGCAGGGGATCCGTGCTTCGAACGCGGCGTACATCGCTCGGAGGGCCTCGTTGTGAGCGCGCACGGGGTATTGGGGTTCGAGTCTTTCACCGTGATTGTCCGTCTCCGCCCAATAGATCTTGTTCAGGATCACTCGTTCCGGTTGCACCAGTTCGGCGAACTTCGCAACCGCGTCGTCCCAGAGAGGCATGAACCCGTGGGACAAGGGGGTGAACTCCGTCCCCGAGTCCTTATGCAACCCCGCCTCCTTGGCCTCATTCGATCTGGTGTAGGCGCCGGTGTCATCCACGTGTACCGCCAGCCGTTCGTCGATGAGATCGACGATCATCAGGTGGTGGGGTGTCTCTTCGAGCAATGTGGGCAAACTTTTGTTCAGATCCCGCTCGACCATACGACGTTGGAATGCACTCGACAGCTGCTGCGGGCTCCCGTCGACATCGCCCATGTCCGGCTTCTCGCCCATCGCAGACAGCAAGGGCGACCTGGCCACATAATCGGCCACCTCGGGCATACCACTCAGGTTGAAAGCGTCACGCGTGACGCAACTTCCGTAGATGAATGCCTTGAGCTCAGACAGGCTGGGGTCCTTTCGCTCAACGGGGAGCACGGCAAGCGTATTGTTCATACCGTCACGCACAATCAATTTCAACTCACCGTCGTGACGTACCCTGCGGGGCTCCACGGGAATGGATGTGGCGTCGGAATACCACGCGAGCTGTTCGGACTTCCCGGCTGCAAGTTGCTGCACCCCGAACCTCAGACCGCCGTATCCCGCCTTGACGTCCCCGCCCATTGACACTTCTACGATGCCCGACAGGTTGGCGTACTCGGCATGCACCGAGGGTGCAATCGAATCCCGAAGATTGCGAAGATCCCGGGGCGCCTTTGCGAGGTTTTCCCTCGATCGACACGTGTTCAAAGCCAGACGACGTCCGATCTCCAGCGGTGTTTCCTCGTTCGCGAGGAATGATCTCAGTGATTCCGCCAAGGCATCCGGTTCCAGGGGCGCATGGCCGGCTCCCCAGTCGCACACCTGCACGCAGTGCTGGGGATCGATCATGTAACTGCCCGTCCCGAGGTGCAGAATCCCGTGCGCGGCCACATAGGGCGCACAGTGGGCCACCGTTCGCCAGTCCGATTGGTTCTGCAGGTACAACAGTCGGTCGATACGACCAGGTCTGTGCAGGCGGGGATCATTCAGGTTCTCCATGATGCCCGCTCGGCGGAATTGGACGCGACGCCGGTCTTGCCACTGAGCCGGGGGCACCTCCTCCTCGAACGTCGTCGGGTGGGCGAGGCGAAGGTAGGCGTCCACGAGCTGGCGATTATAGGACCCCAGATCAGTGGGGGGATTCCAGACGAAAGCGGAACCTGCGGTCCGCATCCGCGACGCATACGAAAGCGCGGCGAACGCGCCGTCGGCCCCGCCGATGAGAACGAGTTCGCGGCCCCAAACCCGCGCCATGGTGTCCAACACGGTGAGGATGACATCCGCGGCCCGCGTGCCCTCCATGCCGGCGTACCAGCCCATCTTGAGGGAGTCCGCAAATTCCAGGGATGGGTCTGCGATCTCCACAAATCCATGGGCGACTCGGCGGCCGATGGCTGAGCCCCAGAATCGCGTCGCCCCGGAGGAGGATTCCCGACCGGCCGCGAAGAACACGGGCACGGCGCCCTCATGGTGACCGACGGCCCCGCTCACTCGGAGTTTGAGGTGGCGACCATCACCGATCGGCACGTGATGTTCCCCGGCGTAGTCACGGCTGAGGGCTTCTCCGAGGCCGTCGACGTCATGGTGCACGTGGAGTGTCCGGGTGCGGTCGGGCCCGGTGGCTGACTTGTTCATGTGCGGTGAGCTTTCTCGGGGGATCGCGTTCATCGGGTGTGCTGGGACAGGTAGCGGCCGAACTTGTCCAGCTTGGCGTCGAACTCGTTGAATCGATTGACGAGTGCGGACAACGCATTGGCCAGCGTGTCCAAGGCTTGCGTGGCTTCGTTCCCAGAGGCCGGCATCGCTACGAGAGTAGCTGTCGCGTTGAACACCCCGAGAACCACGTAGTCGTGATCGGCGAGCCAGTGCCGGAGTTGGCGATCCATCTCCTCGTCCCGGGCCTCGATGACGAGAACCGGTCGGTCGCGTCCGATGGTGGCCCGCGCACCGGCCAGAACATCGAGCTCCATCCCCTCGACGTCGATCTTGATCAGGCGTACCGGTACGGTTCGGGACTTCACATCCAGAGTCGTCATGGTGATGGGGCCGCCGTCCCGGGTCTCGAGGCTCGTGCTGCCGACATTCTGTGGATCCCGCGATCTGATACCCAGCCGGCCGCTTGAAGCGCCCACCGCGGACGGGATGATCTCCACCTTCTCATCCAAGAAGTTGTCCATCACATTCGCCGTGAGAGAGGGAAGCAAGACGGGCAGTGCCTCATACGATTCCACCGTGCATCCCATGGGCCCCGCGAAGAAAACAGTATGGTTTCCGATATTGGCTCCGACGTCCAGGACCAGGTCACCGGGTTCGACCAGAGTGGAGATGAACGAAAGTAGCTGTTCCTCGTAGAACTGGCCCGTGCTGTGGAGCATCCGGAAAATGTGATCATCCTCGGTGGTGCCATACATCTTCCACTCCCGGCCTTGAAAAGCCACTATTGTGCTGGGCATTTCCAGTCGCTGGGTGCCCGGCATCCACGGTGAGCGAGCGTCATCGCAGTCGATCGAATCGTTAATGATTCTCACGGTCGTGGCTTTGTCGATGGCATCGTGACCGGCCGCTGCGTCATGGTACTTGTGGATGGTCCAATGCGGTGCGAAATCGGGATGTTGGTAGAGAAAATCCTGGACCTGGCCCAGATCCACCTCGGCATCGTGGTCGGACCCGAGATTCACCCAATAATCCACGTGTGAGGCCGGTGGGGTGCGCAGCATGAGGTCCAGCACGTTGGCGCGTTCCGGATGGCTGTGCTTGAACGCCTCGGCATCCATGCCTCCCAGGCGTTGTTCCGTGAGGGTCGTAACCGTTCGAGGGATCCAGCTCGTCCAGTCGAACTGCGCATTGTTGATCACGGCTCGCGACCCGGGGTCATGAGCGCACAAGGCTACCGACAGAAAACCTCCGCCGGAGGATCCGTAGTACACCCGGTCTGATGATGCATGCACCCCCAAGATTGAAGAAATTTGTTGAATTGCCACGGCCGCGTCCGGGACCATCCAGTAGTCGGGAGATATTTGCCCCCAGGCGAGACTTACGGCCCCTGGGTCGACGGTGGCTGGATCACACACATATATTTGGTGGTGGAATATGTCCTTCCACCAAGAGGACCGTTGGAAAATAGCACGCCCCCCCGATTTCTCGAGTCCTACCGCGGCGTTCGACAAAGTGCACAGTCCGGTCGCTCCATCCCGCCGGACCACGAGTAATGGGATTGTGGCGTGATCGGTCTGGATATCGATCCTGGTGGGTGACTCCGCAGGGAAAGCGGATCCGTTCAATGCAGCGAGGGAATCAACGGAGATGCGCATGTGGGGATGTCCTTCTTCGCTCGTAACGGATCCACGTGGCGACCCACCTCCGCCTCGATGGCGCGCGTTGACAACATGTTCAACGGTAGTGGATTGGGGGAGGGGGTCACTGAAGTTCCGAGGGCAATTCAAAATCTCCAGAGTCTGTTCTTTAGACATCGGATTGTGCCCTGCTACCGGGTCTTCGTATGAATGGATTTCGACGCCCCGAGTCAGCCGTGGGTGGGAACGCACGAATGCCGCGAACATCGGGTGGTCCACCTCGCGGTCGTGTTTGGATGCAAGGTTCACGTAGTAGATGATTCGGACAGGCTTGCGGCGCTTGGCGAGCATGTTCAGCACGTTGGTGCGCACCGGATGCACTTTCCGGAGGCGGCTGGGGAGCATGTTGTCGAACCGAGCTTCGCGCAGCGGGTTGAGACCCGTGGCCATCCAGCGCGTCCAATCGAACTGAGCATTGTTGATGACCGCGGCGGCCCCCGCGTCCCCGGCCATCAGCGCCAGCGCCATGAAGCCACCAGCCGAGGAGCCGTAATACACCCGTCGATACGGTTCTTGCACACCGAGTTGGGCGGACAGCGCCTTCACGGCCCGTGCAGCGTCATAAACCACCCAGTGCTCCTTGCTGAGTTGCCCCCAGGAGAGAGACAGTTGGTCCGCGCCCAACGTGCCGGGGTCGCAGAAGAAGATTTGGTGGTGATCAATCTCGTGCCACCAACTGGATCGCTGAAACACGGGGCGACCCTGCGCGATGTTGTGATCCACTGCTCCGTTGTTGAGTACGACCACCTTGTCGGCTCCTGTCCGAGGGACGACGAGGAACGGTAGTACCGAGTGCTCAGCAATGACATCGATGCGATGCGGGGTGTCGGGTGCGAGGAATTCAAGGTCGTTGTTTTCGAGCGCCTCTAGAGTGACGGTGGTCGTATTCAAGTCGTTCACCGAACGCGTCATAGGGTGAGGCAGCCGGTCATTTGGCGCGTCGCTGTGACCTTGTCCCCGACGATGAACCTCGCGGACCAGCCCATCCCGCGCAGGTCCGCAGGTCCATTTCGAAAGATCAGCATCGACGAGGGCACGGCAACCACCTTGGGGGAGAGGAGTAGTTCGGCACGCCGCACTGGGCGACTCTGTCCCAGTTTAGGGGACACCTCGAGTAGACGGGCTACGACCGTGGAGCACGAACGCCTCCTAGGTACGCGGGGTGATCGGTGCGGTTTCGTACTCTGCGCAGGTGCCGGCCTGTTGTTCGAGAGCGCGTCATAAATACATGATGCTGAAACGCGCCGGAAATGGAGACTTGGGCCGTCATGTCGCGGATCTCCTTCTCGATTCCTTTGCATTATCCCCGTAGAATTTCCGATTGTTATGGAGCGGTGTTCCCTCCCGCGCGCCCACCCCCCTCAATCTTTGGGTGCGGACGAATCGGGTGATTCGTGGGGCACGGGACCCGACATGGACCGGGAGAATCACATGCACCAGCACCAGAAAACGTCCTCGCCCGCCGGGGTCTCTCGGCGCGGCCTTTTCTCGGCGGTGGCGGTCATCGGATCGGGGGCAGCACTAGCGCCGCTCATGCGGCCCGTGGCCGCAGCTGCAGCCGCTGTCGTGCAGGGAACGGAGGCACCGACGGGAAAGCTCGGGCTGTCCGGAACGGTTGTCGCACGCCATCGCAACATCTTCCGCAGCTTCACGCTCACGTCATCCAATGGCATCGGCGTGATCGCGGTGGGACAAAACCGGTACGCAGTCACGTTCAATGCGGGAGACGGGTTGGACACGGTCCAGATCTTCAACGCGGACACGGGCGTGCTCCACTACAAGGCATCAACACCAGCGAAAGTCGGTGGCAACTTCGTCCACGACGGCCAGGGGAACCTCTATTTCTCCGTCGGCAAACTGGTGATGCACCTATCCGTACCCGACAAGACAATTCGACAGCTGGCGAGCGTACAGGGCGGAATCACTGATCTGTACGATTTCCAGCTCGACTACAAGGGGCGACTGTGGGCCGGAACATACCCGACCGGCGTCCTCATATGCCTGGAGCGGGCGACCGGGAGGGAAATCACTCGCACACCGCAGCTGGGAACTGGCAACCACTACGCACGTGGCCTGTCCATTTCTCCCGACCGCAAGACGGTCTGGGCGGGTACGGGGACCGCAGATCCAGACCTGTTCCGCATCGACGTCGATGCCCCCCCATCACCTAGGCGAGTCGGCATTCCCGGTGTCGGGAAGAACTCCACCGTGTCACGCACGGCAGCCAGGGGACGCAAGGTCTTCGTCTGGCACAACGGCAGCACCGGGAAAGAGATCCTCTCGGTCTATGACACGGTGACTCGTACCTGGACGCCGTCCCCGACCTCCTTCGTGGGACGATCCGTGTCCGAAACGGACGCGGCCGGGTACGTCTACGTGAATGCCTGGGGCGTCCTGCGGCGGATGCGCCCGGGCGACGCGGCCATGAAGGCCGAGAACGTGGCCACCGTCTCGGAGAAATCTCTCGTACACCTCGGAATAGCCGGCTCACACCTGTACTTGTTCACCGAGGCGCCGTCCGTGCTGAGGGCGACGAAGATCACCACGGCCGGGGCGCCCGCTAGGAGCGTGGGCTACCGAGTGGTTCCCGTCCCGCTCGTGACGCAATCGATGGTCATTGATCCGCGCACAAACACGCTCTTTTCGGGCGGCTACCGCGGTGACGGACTGTGTTCCACGAATCTGGCCACGGGGGCGTTTGCGCACTCGGCGCCTGCTTCCGGCATCGAACAGATCGAGGGGATGGTCGTCGACGGCGAGAAGCTCTACGTCGGTTCTTACATCTCCAGCGTGATCGTGGAACACCGGACAAACCGCGGTGTCACCGACTCCGCTTCCTACCGCACTCTTGCAAGGCTGGGACCGTCGCACCGTCAATCGCGACCCTTCGGATGGGCGGTCACCACATCACACGTGGTGTTCGGAACCGTGCCGGAGCCCGGGTATCGGGGCGGGGCATTGGGGACCATCGAGCGCTCCACCGGAAAGGTGACGGTCTACAACAAGATCGTGCCGGAGCTGTCGATCGTGGGCCTCGCCGCCGCCGGCGACATCGTTTATGGCTGCACGTCTGCACGGGCCGGGTACGGTGCGGACGATTACGAGGGCGCCTCCGTGGTCTTCGCAGCGGAGGCCCGCACCGGGGCGGTTCGCTGGCGCCGGGCACTGCCCGGTACATCCGAGAATTACGGCCCGGTACTGATGGGCAGCTTCCTCTACGTCGGCACCCTTGACACCGTTGTCGAACTGCGGGCCTCGGATGGCCGCGTCATGCGCACCTTTGTCCTCGATGAGGGACGGTCGGAACGGCCCGCGTGGCAGAACGTGGAACTCGTCCGCATTCCGGGTACCACCAGATTGGCACATCTTGCCTGGGGCACGGTAACGGTCCTGGACATTGCAACCGGGCAGTACGGACGTGTATTGGCCAAAGCGCACAAGCACATGTCTTTCGACTCAACCGGGGCACTGTGGGTGACAACGGGTAACGACGTGGTCAAGTTGCGTCTGGATGCCGTAAATACCTCGGGTGCCATCGGTGCCAAGTATGCCGCCATGGGTGGCGCCCCCATACTGGGTTACCCCGAGGGGCCACAGCTAGCGGTGGCCACGAATTCTGGAATCATGCAGAGGTTCTTCCGAAATGGCAAGGCCACCTCGATCTATTCCTCGTCCAGCACCGGTACGCATGCGGTTGAGACCTCTAGCGCTATAGGCAAGAAATTCGTTGGCCTCGGCAAGGAGGATCGGGGCTATGGACTCCCGAGCACCGACGCTGTGCGATTCTCCGGCGGGGCGTACCAGGTCTTCAACAACGCGGGCCGTACGACTCGGGTGGTCACGACAACCCAGTACGGCACGTTCTCGATCGAAGAATATTGGGGTATTGGCAAGGCATGGGTCGCGGCCGGGCGCGACACAGCCTGGGGCTGGCCGACAGAGGACGAGCACGCCGTGGGCTCCGAGTACGTGCAGAGGTTCTCCAAGAACGTCACCGCGCATCGCGTGCCGGGCAAGTCAGTTTGGATTACGAAGTAGACGGGTATCGTCTGCTTCGGCCGAGGCGACCGTCTCTTTGTTCCCCGAACCTCTGGGGGGGGGGAGAGAACCGGACCTGACAGACCAGTTGGCAGCCGGATGGGACGACATCATCGACGCCTGAGACCAGGAGCTGTTTTCGGCTTCTAGTCCGGAATCGCCGGCCAGTCATCCGAGGCTGGCACCCACGGACGAGTCCCATTTCTTCCAGAAGTAACCCGCGGGGAACCACCAGAATCGCTACCTGGGCCATTGTCCTTGCCATGGTCGCAAACATTGTGTCAACTCGTACGTTTTACCACATTTCCGTGTTGGGATATTTCAGTGTCGACAATCCACGAGGGGTTGGAGAAACCCGGATGAAAACTGCTAGACATTAAAACATTCCGTCCCGCCGTAGGTCCCAGTGACATCAGTGGAGACTCTGCAACTCGATAGCAGTTCGAATTTTTTGTTCACGGGCAGGAAAAGTATAGTTCGATAGCGTCTTTCGACTGCCGCAGAGCCGTCGCAGTGCTGGCCCGTCACTGGCTTTGCTTGAGAATCGAGACCGCCCGTTTGTGTGGCTGCGGCTACGCAACTTCAATCGTTGCAACCGGCGATGCCCGGCTGGAGATTTGGCTGTTCAATCGGTGCCCAGCTATGACACGAATCATTCACGACGGTGGCTGGGGCGCAACCTCGACATCGAGCTGCGAGTGCGGTTCTGACGCTGCGAGCGCCGCCTACTGCGCAGTGGTCAGTGCCGCCGCCCCAACGCCCGATACCGCCACCCCGCATCCTGCCACGCCGCGGGGTCCAAGACGTTGCGGCCGTCGATGATCGTGGGCGTGGACACCAGCTCCGAGACCCGACGGGGGTCCATCTCCCGGAACTCCCGCCACTCCGTGAGCAGCAGGGTCACCTGCGCACCGGAGACGGCGGCGTCGAGCGAGTCCACGTAGTCCAGGCGGGGGTAGCGCTGGGCGGCGTTGGCGTTTGCTTGGGGGTCGTAGAGGCGCACGTCCGCACCCATGGAGTGCAGGCGGGCGGCGATGTCCAGGGCGGGGGAGTCCCGGACGTCGTCGGACTCGGGCTTGAACGCCGCGCCGAGCACGGCAATCTGCGTGCCGTGCAGGGAACCACCGCATTCCTGGACGGCCAGCTGCACGGTGTATTCGCGCCGCCGCAGGTTGATGTCGTCCACCTCGGCCAGGAACCGCAGGGACTGGTCCAGGCCCAACTCGGAGGCGCGGGCGCGCAGCGCGCGGATGTCCTTGGGGAGGCACCCGCCACCGAATCCCACGCCAGCGTTGAGGAACTTGCGACCAATGCGCTCGTCCAACCCGATCGCGTCCGCGAGCGTACGGATGTCCCCGCCCACGGTCTCGGTGATCTCGGACAGCGCGTTGATGAAGCTGATCTTGGTGGCCAGGAAGCTGTTGGCCGCGACCTTCACGAGCTCCGCGGTCGCGTAGTCGGTCACGATGAACGGGATCCCCGCCTCGAGCTGGTGCGCGTACACCTCACGCAGCACGGCCTCGGCGGCCTGCGCCGCGGAGGTGGGGCGACCGGCGTCGTCGTACTCGAGACCCAGGACCATACGGTCGGGACGCAGGGTGTCCTCCACCGCGTGACCTTCGCGCAGGAACTCGGGGTTCCACACGAGGCTCACGCGCGTGCCCGAGGGCGCCGAGGTCAGGGCCAGTTCCTGTAACCGGGCCGCCGAGCCCACGGGAACCGTGGACTTGCCAGCGATCACGCAGTCGTGCGTGGCGGCGCGGGAGATCTGCTCCACGGCCGAGTCCACGTAGGTCATGTCCGCGGCGTGGCCGTTGCGCTTCTGGG
Organism: Kocuria sp. UBA1838; assembly: GCF_002338785.1. Classification (NCBI taxonomy): domain Bacteria; kingdom Bacillati; phylum Actinomycetota; class Actinomycetes; order Micrococcales; family Micrococcaceae; genus Kocuria; species Kocuria sp. UBA1838. Next base: position 129,542 of record NZ_DDIY01000011.1, read on the forward strand.
GCGTTCCCACCCCGATGAAGTGCACGTCCCCGAAGGCGCCGGCCTCCTCGTAGGACGTGGTGAAGCGCACCGCGCCCGTGGCCACGTGCTTGCGCAGCAGCTCGGGCAGCCCCGGCTCGTGGAAGGGCACCTGCCCGGTGGAGAGCAGATCGATCTTGGCCTGGTCCACGTCCACGCCGAGCACCTCGTGACCGAGCTCGGCCATGGCCACCGCGTGCGTGGCACCGAGGTACCCGGTGCCGATGACTGTCATGCGCATGAAAAGACCGTGATCCTTCCGTTCGAGGCGAGGGGGTCGGGCTTACGCCTGGGAATCGAAGTCCGCCACGCGCCGGCCCACATCGAACATCTGCTCGATCGCGGCCAGGGAGCGCTCGGCGGCCTTGCCGTCACCATACGGGTTCACGGCGTTGGCCATCTCGTGGTAGGCGGCATCGTCGTTGAGCAGGCGGTCCACCTCGGTCACGATCCGCTCCTCGTCCGTACCGATGAGCTTCACGGTCCCGGCCGTCACGGCCTCGGGACGTTCGGTGTTCTCGCGCATCACGAGCACGGGCTTGCCGAGCGACGGCGCTTCCTCCTGCACCCCGCCGGAGTCGGTCAGCACCACGTGCGCCACGGACAGCATGCGGGTGAACTCGCCGTAGGCGAGCGGCTCGGTCACGACCACATTGGGCTTGCCCTCGATGGCCGGCAGCACCGCCTCGCGCACCACCGGGTTGCGGTGGGCGGGCAGCACGATGGTCAGCTCGGGTTCCGCGTCCGCGATCCGGGCCAGGGCGCGTCCGACGCCGCGCATCGCCTCGCCCTGGTTCTCACGACGGTGCGTGGTCACCAACAGCACACGCTTGCCGGAGGACGCGATCTTCTCGAGCTGGGGGTCCGTGAAGGGCAGCTGCTGCTCCACGGTGTGCAGCAGAGCGTCGATCACGGTGTTGCCCGTGACCACGATGTCCTCCTCCGTGATGGCCTCGCGCAGGAGATTCTCCTTGGACGTGGCCGTGGGGGCCAGGTGCAGGGACGTGATCTGCGAGGTGATCTTGCGGTTGGCCTCCTCCGGGAACGGGGAGAACAGGTTGAAGGAACGCAGCCCGGCCTCGGCGTGGATCACGGGGATCCCGCGGTAGAACGCGGCGATCGCCGCAGCGGTGGAGGTGGTGGTGTCACCCTGGACCACCACGGCGTCCGGGGGAGTGTCCTCGAAGATCCGGTCCAGACCCTCGACCGTGCGGGTCAGCACACCGTTCAGGGTTTGGCGGGGCTGGATGATGTTCAGATCGTGGTCCGGCGTGATCCCGAAGATCTCGTTGACCTGGTCCAGCATCTC
>NZ_DDIY01000001.1:0-17379 GCF_002338785.1 Kocuria sp. UBA1838
CCCGCGTCAGCTGGTGAAGGGCTTGGAGAAGATCGGAACCATGATGTCGCTGAAGTTCTCCTCGTCCGCCATCTCGCGGCGGAACTTCTGGCCCGGGTGGTGACGCACGAACTGGCGACGCCGCCCGGCCCAGAGGACCTCGGACGCCACGTACTGCCCGAGCATGCCGCCCATGCACAGGCAGAACGCGGTGATGGCAGCCTCGAGGACGTTCTCCCCGGCGTCTTCGAGGCCGAAGATCACGCCCAGGACACCCTGGTAGACGAGCATTCCCGGGAACAGCGGGAGCAGGACGACCATGAGCGTGGCGTTCGAGGCCAGGTTCAGGGCGCGGGTGAGGGTGACGCTCAGGATGCCCGCGACGATCGAGGCGATCAGAATGGCACCGAACGAACTCATGCCCGTGGCGGTGATGGCGAGGACCCCCAGCTGCACCAGGCCGCCGAATAGACCTAGGGACGCCAGCTTCCACCCACGACCACCCGAGGCGAGCGCGAAACCGGCGGAGACCACGGCGGCACCAAGGACGGTGAGGGCCCAGCGGGAGTCGTCCATCTGCAGCGTCTCGATGTAGTCCACGGAGTCCCCCACGAGCGGCCGCATGGCGTGGATCCCGATGGTCACACCGGCCACCAGACCGGCAGTGCTCGTGATGGCCTCGAAGATGCGCCCGGAGGCGGAGACGTACCACCCGGTGATGACGTCGTGCACCGCACCGTACGCGGCGATCCCCGCGAGCCACGCGGCCAGCGCGGCCACGATGCACACGGCCGTCTGGGTGATGTCGAAGAGCACCCCCGCCACGGTCGCCCCCAGCACCGCGGTCAGCCCCCCGGCCGCCAGGCTGAAGACCTCGGGGGCCTTGACGCGCTGGACGAGGGCGTAGACCCCGTAGACGGCCGCGGAGACGATCGCGGCCGTGATGGCGGTGGGCCAGCTTCCGCCCAGGATGAGAGCGAACCCGACACCGAACATCCCGAAACCGGTCACCGTCAGACGGTGGCCGATGTGTCGGGACTCCGTGAGGATCTCGTCCATGCGCTGGATCCCCTCCTCTGCAGAGATCCGGCCGAGCACGAAGTCCTCCAGCACCTCGCCCGTGTCCGTGCGCAGCTGGATGTCCAGGGTTCCGGGCTGGGACTCGAACACGCGAGTGCTCGGCGCCTTGTCCGGCGCATCCTGGTGGCTGATGGTCACCTGCCCCAGGCCCACGCTCACCGTGACGTCCCGCAGGTCCGTCTTGCGAAAGATCGACAGCAGGGACTTGGTGGTGTTGGCGGACCCGGCCCCGCTGCGGATCAGGGCGTCCGCAATCTGGAAGGCGAGTTTGTAAGCAGCCTGTTCAGTGGTAAGCACCGACAAAGCGTAGTGGGACGGGCCGGTTACGGGCGAGGTGGGTGCGATCCCAGGGGGTGGGAGGTTGGACGCAAGGCGCAGCTCGGCTTGCCCGGAACGCAGCACAAGACGGGGAGCTGAAGACTTTAGAACCCCTCCAGCGCCATGTTCGCGAACCGTGAGTAGTGGCCCTGGAACGCCACCACGATGGTCTTCGTGGGACCGTTGCGGTGCTTGGCCACGATCACGTCCGCCTCACCGGCGCGCGGAGACTCCTTGTCGTAGACGTCCTCGCGATGCAGCAGGATGACCATGTCCGCATCCTGCTCAATTGACCCCGATTCACGCAGATCACTCACCTGCGGCTTCTTGTCCTGGCGCTGCTCGGAACCACGGTTCAGCTGGGACAGCGCCACCACGGGCACGTCCAACTCCTTGGCGAGCAGCTTGAGCGCACGCGAGAACTCGGAGACCTCCTGCTGGCGGGACTCCACCTTCTTGCCAGAGCTCATGAGCTGCAGGTAATCCAGCACCACGAGCTTGAGGTCGTGCTTCTGCTTGAGCCGGCGGCACTTGGCGCGGATCTCCATCAGGGACATGTTGGGGGAGTCGTCGATGAACAGGGGCGCCTCGTTCATCTTGCCCATGATCTGCGCGATCTTGGCCCACTGCTCGTCCTGCAGGGTGCCCGCGCGCAGGTCCTGCATGTTCAGGGTGCCCTCCGCGGAGAGCAAGCGCATGGCGATCTCGTTGCGGCTCATCTCCAGGGAGAAGATCACGGACGTCATGTTGTGCTTGATGGACGCGGAGCGCGCCACGTCCAGGGCGAGCGTGGACTTACCCATGGCCGGACGCGCCGCGATCACGATCATCTGTCCGCCCTGGAACCCGTGGGTGAGCTCGTCCAGTTCGATGAACCCCGTGGGCACACCCTGCATCCCGGAGCGGTTGCCTGCGGCCTCGATCTCGTCCACGGTGGCTTCCATGACGTCCTTGAGCGGGACGTAGTCCTCCGCCGTGCGCCGCTCGGCCACCTGGTAGATCTCGCCCTGGGCCTCGTTGACGATGTCGTCCACTTCACCGTCGTGCGCGTAGCCCAGCTGCACGATCTTGGTCCCGGCCTCCACGAGCCGCCGCAGCACCGCGCGTTCCCGCACGATCTCCGCGTAGAACCCCGCATTGGCGGCCGTGGGCACGGATGCGATCAGCGAGTGCAGGTACGCGATCCCCCCGATCCGTTCGATCTCACCGTTCTTGGTGAGCTCGTCCCCCACGGTGATCGCGTCCGCCGGTTCGCCGCGCCCGTACAGGGAGACGATGGCGTCGTAGATGTTCTCGTGCGCCGGCTTGTAGAAGTCCACGCCCCGCAACACTTCCACTACGTCCGCGATGGCGTCCTTGGAGAGCATCATCCCGCCCAGCACCGACTGCTCGGCCTGGTTATCGTGCGGCATGGTACGGCCGTAGTCCTCGCGCGGCCCGGACGAATATTCCGACACCCTCACTCACTTTCCTTGCAGACGAATGCGCCCACCTCGAGCGGCGCACCCGTTCATTCTCCCACCGCTCTCCGACCCCCATAGTCGCCCGTGCTCGTTGCAGAACCGGGCGCTGAGTAGACGACGACGAGCGGCCCGGTGGCGCGCCGTCGTCGTCCACGGCCTGTGGAAAAGTACGTGGAAAACATGTGGAACACGCCGTGCAGTGCTGTGCACAGGCTGTGGAGAGATCTGTGGAAAACCCGTCGCAGCTGTGGGTAACTCACCCGAGCAGCGCGAAGAAGAGCAGCCAGAGCAGGGGCGATGTCACGATGGCCAGGAGCAACACCAGAACGTAACGGCCCCGCAGGGCCGAGAAGGCCACGGTGCCCGCAATGCCTAGGATCAATGCCACAAGGGACGCGACCACGCTCAGGATGAGGCCGACCACCAGGACAGCCACCGCACCGCGCGGCGCCAAGGAATTGCCGGCGAGGAACGCCCCCAGGAAGAACACCAGGGTCAATGCCACGCACCCCAATGCCACCCAGAACAGCGTGCGGCCCGTGCTCAACCTGCGTGCGCTCATGATCATGACCGGCATCCTCCCACGGTGCTCTGCGCGATCTCTGGAAGCCCGAGGACGGCAAGAACCCCGTGGAACGAGCGTTCCACGGGGTTCTCATACATCACCCGCGAGCCCCGCGAACCGCGTGAACAGTTCAGGGGCCCGGATGCACTCGAGGTGCGATCAGGCGGGGACGACCTCGAACTCCACGTTCGCGTTAACGTCCTCGTGCAGGTGGATCACGGCCTGGTACACGCCGGTGGTCTTGATGCGCTGGGTCAGGTCCACGCGACGCTTGTCGATGGAACCCAGACCGGCGGTCTCGACCGCGGAGGCGATGTCCCCGGCGCGGACCGTACCGAACAAGCGACCCTCGGCACCGGACTTGACCGGGACGGTCAGGGTGGTGGAGGTCAGCTTGGCGGCGAGAGCCTGGGCGTCCTCGAGGGAGGACAGCTCACGGGCCGCACGAGCCTGCTTGATGGAGTCGATCTGCTTCTCGGCGCCGCGGGTCCACGGAGTCGCGAAGCCGCGGGGGAACAGGAAGTTACGGGCGTAGCCGTTCTTCACGTCCACCACGTCGCCCGCGGAACCGAGCCCGGAGACTTCCTGGGTCAAAATGATCTTTGCCATGAATTCTCAGTCCTCTCTGATCAGCGGCCAGCGCCGGAGTAGGGCAGCAGTGCCACTTCACGAGCGTTCTTGATCGCCTGGGCGATCTTGCGCTGCTCCTGAACGGACACGCCGGTCACGCGGCGAGCGCGGATCTTGCCGCGATCGGAGATGAACTTACGCAGCAAGGCGACGTCCTTGTAGTCGATCTCGGTGACGTCGGCCGCCTTGAGCGGGTTCTGCTTCGGTTTCGGCTTGCGAATTTCAGCCTTGGCCATCGTGGTGCTCCTTTTCTGGTGCGGAGCCCGCAGGCGTACCTGCGGGATGGGTTGGAATGGTTGTGTTTAGAAGGGGGGCTCGTCCTCGGCGCCGGTTCCCCAGTCGTAGTTCCCACCGGAGGACTGACCCCAGGGATCGTTACCCTGCTGACGCGGTTGCTGGCCCCCGCGGCCGCCCTGGTTCCCGTTGAACCCGCCGCCCTGGTTGCCACCACCGGGGTTACCGCCACCCTGGTTGCCGCCGAAGCCGCCACCCTGGTTGTCGTTGAAACCGCCCTGACCGCCGCCGAAGCCTTGGTTCCCGCCGTAGGAGTTGCCTCCGCCGCGCGAGTTCCGGTTGATCTTGGCGGTCGCGTACCTCATGGAGGGGCCGATCTCGTCCACTTCCAGCTCGGTGCTGGTGCGGCGCTCCCCTTCCTTGGTCTCGTACGAGCGTGCCTTGAGCCGACCCTGGACGATCACGCGGGTTCCCTTGGTCAGGGACTCCGCCACGTTCTCGGCAGCCTCACGCCACACCGAGCAACGCATGAAAAGGGTCTCCTGATCCTTCCATTCGTTGCTCTGCCGGTCGAAGGCGCGCGGGGTGGACGCAACGGTGAAGTTGGCCACGGCGGCTCCGGACGGCGTGAAGCGCAATTCGGGGTCTGCAGTCAGATTTCCGATCACTGTAATGACGGTGTCGCCAGCCATGTGAACCTCCGGATTCTGTGGACGCTGGATGCGAGACTCAGTGGGGTGAAAAGCATCTCACGGGGACTCTCAGAGCCCGCGGTGAGTGCGTGCTGTGCAGCCCGGGTGGGCCGCACGCTCACCTCACTTGCCGTGGATCTTCTGCTCTTCCGGACGGATGATCTTGGTGCGCATCACGGCCTCGTTGAGGCTCAGCACGCGGTCCAGTTCCTTGGCGGTCTGCGGCTCGGCGGTGAAGTTCACCACGGCGTAGATCCCCTCGGACTTCTTCTGGATCTCGTAGGCCAGACGACGACGGCCCCAGATGTCGAGCTTGTCGACGGTGCCGTTCTCCTTGGTGACGACCTCGAGGAACTTCTTGAGGGTCGGCTCGACGGCGCGCTCCTCCACCTCGGGGTTGAGGATGACCATAAGTTCGTATTCACGCATGTAAAGAACCCACCTCCTTCGGGCTAAGCGGCTGCGGTCCTTCCGCAGCAGGAGGTTCTGTGCGTATGTCGGTGCCGGCAGCGATCGGCGCACGGCACACAGACTTCCCCACTTTACTACAACGGGGGCTCAGTAGCCACCGACGCGTCGGGCCAACCGAGCGTTGAGCGCGCCCACGCGCAGGGGGATCACGAACAGGTCGATCAGCATGAGCAGCCACAACAGACCCAGGAAGAACCAGCCGATCAGGATCCCCACGGTGAGCCACCCGATCGCGGAGAGCACCAGGTAGAAGATCCCTTGGAAGGGCTGGGCCAGGTAGAACTTGTGGACGCCGAAGTTGCCCAGGAAGAACCACAGGACATAGGCCAGCACGATGGACCTGCCGCCCACCACGTTGACGTTGATCGGCTGACCGACGGGGCGCTGGTGACCCCACCCGGGCACGGTGCCTGCGGGGCCGAAGCCGGCGCCTTGGCCGTAGCCGCGGGACGGCTTGTCGCGGCGCGGTAGCGGTTGTGCCGTGTAGTACTCCGGTTCGTCGGCCATGATGAACCCCTTTTCCACTCCCCGGTTGCCTTGAGGCAACCGCTCCCATCCTAGGCGCGCTGGCTGGCCCTCTCCCGCTCGGTCAGCGTTGAGCGCAACTGCACGTCCGTGTCCAGGTCCTCACCGTTGGTCCGGGCCGTCACGTCGATCCCGAAGCCCACGGTCCCCGAGTGCTGCCGCCCGTTCTGCAGCCAGGTCACGGTGGCCACCGCGGGGCGGAACCGCACGGCGTGGAAGGCCAGGGGATCGTCGTCATCCTGTGCCAGGAGCAGTGACGGGCGGGACTGCAGTTCCCACCGAATGTTGGACACGCCCGGCGGGACCTCCGTGGGAGCCCCGGTGGGTGAAGCACTGGGCGAAGCGGAGGGTGACGCCGCGGGCCCGCCTCCCAACTGCGCGGGCAGCGGGCACTGCGCAGCGTCGAAGCGCAGCACGCGTTCGCATTGGCCCACGGCGTCCTGAACGGCCCGCTCCGCGCCCTCCCACATGCGCGGCGACGCCGTGAAGTCCAGTTCGACCGCGGCGGACCGGGGATCGCTCATGGATATTTCCACGGAGGCATGTTCGCTGGCCAGGAGATACGAGTCCTCGGGCATCGCGATGTCGTAGACCCCGGGCAGGCCCTCGAACTGCCACGTGCGCGCGGGTGACCCGGGATCGGAAGGGTCCGTAGGGAAGAGCTCGGAACCGTTCGGACGCACCTTGTTGCCGTTGACGGACGCCGCGTCCACCGCCGCGGGCAGTCGGACGTCCACAATGGCGTTGTCGCGTTCCACCAATCGCCACGAGTCGTTGAAGGGGCCCCAGGACGCCACCTTCTCGACCGTGTACTCACGGTGCACGGTGGAACCGTCCCCCAGGTGGATGTCCACCCCCACCGCGGCGTGTTCCCCGTGATTCTGGACCCCCACGAAGTCGTGGCCCTGCGGGCGGTTTGCGGCATCCCGGTACACCCCGTTGGACAGCAGCTGGGCCAGGGGGCGGTCCCCGCCGATCAACAACGGTGCGAGGACCTGACGGGAACTGCCGCCCTCGAGGTACCCCAGGTACCTGCCCACGGGAGCCTCGGGATCCCGCGAGACCAGGAAGTAGTTGGCGAGCGCGGCCCACACGGTGGACGCGACCGCGACGAACACCAGCACGAGCAACAGGGGTAGGCGGAGGGAACGCCAGGACGGCAGCCTCAGACGAGCGAGGGTCTCGGAGTCGCGCGGTGCCATGCCGGGTTCTTACTGGACCGCGGACGCGCCGAGCGCCGCAGCCTTGCGTCCCCGGAACATGTCCACCACGACCGCCACCACCAGATAGATGAGAAAGACATAACGTACTACGGCCAATATATCTTGGGCGCTCCAGCCGAATTCCTCGACCCACGGCAGGGTGGGCCATGCCGAGGCCGGCAGCACCACGGTGGCCCAGTAGAGCACTTCCACCACCTGCCACAGCCCGAACTCGATCCAGTTGCGACGGCACAGGATGACGAGGGGCACGAGCCACACCACGTAGGTCAGGGAGTACTCCTTGGCCAACAGGATGTAGAGCGCGAGCAACAGGAACGTGATCTGCACGGCCGAGGGCTCCCGCGTGCTGAGCAGCGCGATCAGGAGCACGAACACGAGCGCCAGGATCATGCTCAGCAGGACGTACTGACCGTCCGCGCCGGTTCCCAGGGACACCCCGGTGCGCGGTTCAACGGTGGAGCTCCACACGTTCCACAGCGAGGGTTGTTCGGTGTCGGAGCGCACCATGTCCCCGAACTGGGCCCGCCAGCGGTCCCACGCCGTGATCATGTACGTCCCGTTGATCAGGGCCCACGCGACCACGGCCCAGATGAACGCGGAGAGGATGTCCTTGAGGAACCGGTGACGCGCGGCCATGATCAGGATCGCGAGCAGCACCACCACGGGGAAGAACGCCACGGAGGCACCGAAGCCCACCATGATCCCCGCGAGCGCCGGGTTCCCGCGTACGTAGCCCAGCAGGGCGAGCATCATGAACAGCACGGCCCACAGGTCCCAGGACTGGAATCCCACGAGCACGATCACGGGGGCCAACGCCATGACCAGGGCGTCGGAGCGCCGGTTGCCGCTCAGCGAGGAGACCACGCCCACGACGGCCAACCACACGAGGGCCAGAAGGATCAGGGAGAGGTCCAGGTAGAAGCCCTGCCCCACGTCCAGACCTAGCAGGGAGGTCAGGTTGGAGGCGAACCACCCGATGATCGTGGTGATCATCCCCACGAGCACCGGCTGATCCCCCGTGGGACCCCCGGTGAAGAACCCCCCGGCCACGTCCGACGAGCGCACACTGAGATCCCCGGTGCCGATCACCGTGGCACACAGCTCGGGAACCTGCTGGGCCATGTTCCAGTCCGGTACCCGGCACGGGATGCGCAACAGGTAGGCCATCATGACCGTGTACAGGCCGAGGCCCAGCAGCATCAGACCGGCATTGCCTCCCGATCTGTTGCGCGCACCTTCCAGGCTCATGCGGGATCTCCTCGGAACGCGGGTACGGATGCTGTCAGTGTTCCACGGGGGCGGGGAGTCCACGCGTCATGGCGCGAGTGTTCCGCTGCGGTACCTCGGCGTGGCCCTCTCCGTCAGGAGTCGATGACGCCCTTCTCACGCGCCCAGGACACGAGGCGCTCGCGTGCCACGTCCTCCCCCACGGCGCCCTCGTCCAGACGCATCTCCAAGAGGAATTTGTACGCGCGGCCCACCTGGGGCCCGGGCGGGATGCCCAGGATCGCCATGATCTGCTGGCCGTCCAGCTCGGGCCGGACGGCGTCCAGCTGTTCCTGCTCGGCGAGCTGGTCGATGCGGTGTTCGAGCTCGTCGTAGTGCCGGGCGAGCCGGGAGGCCTTGCGCTTGTTGCGGGTCGTGACGTCCGAGCGGGTGAGCCGGTGCAGACGCTCGAGTTCGTCCCCCGCGTCCCGCACGTACCGGCGCACCGCGGAATCGGTCCAGTCGGCGTCACCATATCCGTAGAAACGCATATGCAGTTCCACAAGGCGAGTGACCCGCTTGATCGTGTCATTGTCGAAGCGCAGCGCCTTCATCCGCTTGCGCGTGAGCTTGGCCCCCACCACCTCGTGGTGCCGGAAGCTCACGGCCCCGGAGGGTTCGAAGCGGCGCGTGGCGGGTTTGCCCACGTCATGCATGAGCGCCGCGAAGCGCAACACGAAGTCCGGGGCGGGCACAGGGCCGTCCGGACCGGTCTCCTTCTCCGCGGCCTGTTCCATGACCGTGAGGGAATGTTGGTAGACGTCCTTGTGATGATGCGCCTCGTCGGTCTCCAGCTGCAGCGCGGGCACCTCCGGGAGCACGATCTGCGCGAGTCCCGTGTCCACCATGAGTTCGGTGCCCCGGCGGGGATGGGCGCCGCAGATCAGCTTGACCAGTTCCTCGCGCACCCGTTCGGCGGAGACGATCTCGATCCGCTCGGCCATCGCGGTCATGGCCTCCCGCACGGGCTCCGCCACGGTCAGATCCAACTGGGAGCTGAACCGCGCGGCACGCATCATGCGCAGGGGATCGTCCGTGAACGAATCCTCCGGGGTCCCGGGGGTGCGCAGCACACCGGCGTGCAGATCCTTGATCCCGCCGAACGGGTCCACGAGCTCCATTCCCGGCAACCGCAGGGCCATGGCGTTGACGGTGAAGTCGCGGCGTCGCAGGTCTTCGGTCAGATCGTCCCCGAAGGCCACGGTGGGCTTGCGGGAATCGGGGTCGTACGCCTCGGCGCGGTAGGTGGTGACCTCCAGCTGCATGCCGGACTTGCGCATCCCGATGGTCCCGAATTCCCGGCCGATCTCCCAGTGTGCATCCGCCCAGTCCCGGATCAGCTCGAGGGTCTGATCGGGACTCGCGTTCGTGGTGAAGTCCAGGTCCAGCGCGTCCCGGCCCAGCAGGAGGTCGCGTACGGGCCCGCCCACCAGGGACAGCTCGTATCCGGCGCTGTCGAAGAGGCGCCCCAGCTCGTGGGAAACGGGGTGAAGTGAGGAGGTGTCCAGCAACTGCGTCATGATGAGCGTCATTATCGCATCACGGCGAGCGCCGTCGGCCGGCTCGGGGCGGCGTCTGCGTCGGCGGGTGCGAGCGGAATGTGCCGTCGGCCGGCCCGACCGGCCCGGCCGGCCCGACCGGAGCGGGCGTCGTCGGGCCCGCGGCGGTACAACCGCTCTCGACCGCGGCGAACGGACCGCCGCCGGACCCATATCAGGGAGTGTCCCGGGAATGTCGCTAAGGTAGATGGCATGGCTTTCCCCGTACCCAGCGCGCCCAAGAGGCGACCGAACCAACCGGTCTCCGCGCTGCCCACGGTGGAAGAGGTGTCGGCCGGTGGGATCGTGGTGGACCTGTCCGATCCCACGCATCCGGTGGCCATCATTGCTCGGATCAACCGCGGTGGACGGCTCGAGTGGTGCCTTCCCAAGGGTCATCCCGAGGGCGAGGAGACCAACGAGGAAGCCGCCGTGCGGGAGATAGAGGAGGAAACCGGAATCATGGGCCGCGTGCTCTCCCCGCTGGGCAGCATCGACTACTGGTTCACGGTCTCCGGACACCGCGTGCACAAGACCGTTCACCATTTCCTGCTGGAGGCCATCGGCGGATTCCTGACCACGGAGAACGACCCCGACCACGAGGCCGTGGATGTAGCGTGGTCCGGGATCGACGCCCTCGGCCGGAAGTTGTCCTTCCCCAACGAGCGGCGCATCGCGGACATCGCCCGGGAATACATCATTCACCAGTTGTAGGCTGTCCCGTCCGATCCGTCGTGCGCCGTACCCGGCCCGTCCCCCCGCGCAGGAGGCCTTGATCCATGCAGAATTCCGGTGCGCGTTCCAGCGCGATCATGGCCTCCGGGACCCTGGTGTCCCGCATCCTGGGGTTCGTCAAGACGTTCCTGATCACGGTGGCCATCGGTTCCGCCGCGACCATGGCGGACGTGTTCCAGCTGGCCAACACACTGCCCAACCTGATCTACGTGCTGATCGCGGGCGGTGTGTTCAACGCGGTGCTGGTGCCGCAGATCATCAAGGCGTCCAAGGCGCAGGACGAGGGCGCCGATTACATCTCCCGGCTGATCACACTCGCCGTGATCGCGCTGTTGGTCATCACCGCGGCGGTCGTACTGTTGGTGCGCCCCATCATGAATCTCATGGGCCCGGGGTGGTCGGACGCCCAGCTGGCCATGGGCACCACGTTCGCGCTGATCACGTTCCCCCAGATCTTCTTCTACGGCCTCTACACGGTCGTGGGTCAGGTGCTCAACGCCAAGGGTGCGTTCGGTGCGTACATGTGGGCCCCGGTGCTCAACAACGTCATCGCGATCGCCGCCCTGCTGGTCTTCATCCAGCAGTTCGGTCCGTTCCGCACCAACCCGCACACCCTCGAGAACTGGAGCTCCGCCCAGACCTTCTGGCTCGTGGTCATGGCCACGGTGGGTGTCGCCGCGCAGGCCTTCATCCTGTTCTGGCCGCTCGCCCGGCTGGGACTGCGGATCCGCCCGCGCTTCGGGTGGCGCGGGATCGGGCTGTCCACCGCGGCGCGCCTGGGCGGCTGGACGCTCGCCACCGGCGTGATCGCCAACCTCGCGTTCATGGCCCTGTACCGCACCGCGGCGATCCCCACGGGTGCCCGGGCGGACATCGCGTCCGGCCCGGGTGGGGCGCCCCCCATCGCGGGTACGGCCGTCCTGGACCAGGCCACCATGCTCTACGCGTTGCCCCACGGGGTGATCGGGCTGTCCATCGCCACCGTGTTGTTCAACCGCATGGCGGCCGCGGCGTCCGAGAAGGACCGTGACTCCCTGGTCTCATCCCTGTCCTCGAGCCTGCGGGTCACCGGTGTGGCCACCGTGTTCTGCATGGTCGCCCTGATCATGTACGCGGGTCCGCTGGGCATGCTGTTCTCCGGTGGTGTTCCCGCCGCGGGCGCGGTGATCGGTCAGGTCATCACGGTGATCGCCATCGGCGCGCCGTTCATGTCCACCGCGTTCATGCTGGGCCGCGCGTTCTACGCCCAGGAGGACGCGCGCACCCCGTTCCTCGTGCAGCTGGGGGTGTCCGTCTTCACCGTGATCGCCGCCGTGCTGATCGCCCGGGTCTTTCCGCCCGAGCACATGGTGTTCGCCGTCGCGGCCTGTTACGCCATCCAGAACGTGCTGGCCACGGTGATCTACCACTACGCCCTCACGCGGCGGATCGGGGACTACGGCCTGTCCCGGATCGTGAGCAGTCACGTGCGCATCCTGGCCGCCTCGCTCGTTGCGGGCGTGGCGGGAGTCGTGACGCTGTGGTGGCTCGGCGGGTACCGCACCGACGGTTTCCCGTGGGGTAATCAGGCAGCAGCCCTGATCAGCCTGGCCGTGGGCGGGCTCGTGATGGCCGCCGTGTACGCCGTGGCCCTGAAGCTGTTCCGGGTCCAGGAGTTCACGGGTTTGCTGGCCCCGCTGCGCGCCAAACTCGGCCGGTAGACTGCCCGAAAGATCGTTCTCGCGCCCGTGCGACCCCCGTGGCGCCCGATTATCAGAGGGAGCCACCGTGTCCCAGCCCATTGCGCTTGGAGCCGTTCTGGGGGGCCGTTACAAGGTCACCGCGTCCCTGCTGAGCACCGCCGAAAACGATCACGTGCTCCAGGGCGAGGACCAGATCCTGCGCCGCCGGGTCTCGATCCTGGTGCCCTCCCCGGCTCACGAGTCGCTGCTCGTGGACAACGCGCGTTCCCTGGCCGCCGGCGCCGGGCACAGCGGCTTCCAGGTCCTGGACATGGGTCAGACCGAGGACTCCACCTACCTGGTCACCTCCTATGCACCCACCGCGGACCTGTTGGACGCGCTGCTGGTCCAGGACGACGACGCCGACGACTACTCCCTCTCCGACGACATCTTCGGGGACTCCCGCTCGGCCGCCTCCTCCGCCTACATTTACGAGGAGCCGGACCCCACACAGCCGCAGGAGACCGTCTCCCGGGATCCTGAACCCTCGGCGCGCCCCGCCGTCACGCGCTGGAACGCCTCCGACTACGACGATTACGACGACGCCCCCGCCGCCCCGTCCGTGCGCAACAAGCTCGGCTTCGCGCGCAAGGTCCGCCCTGACGCCGTGCGCTCCACGATGTTCGACCGCGCAGCCACCCGGGGCGCTGCCGCCGGGGCGACCGCAGCGACGTCGGCCGAGGCGATCGATCCCACCTACGACGGCGACAACCGCTACGAGAGCTACGAACGGACCGAGGGCAAGCCTGGGCGCCTGGATGAACAGCCCTCCGCGCCCCGCTCGGCCCGCGATGACGACGCCGCTCACGACGGCACCGCGGCCATCCGCACGGTCGCACCGGCCTCCGGTGCAGCGGCCGGGCATGCTTCGGCATCGGACGCCGACGCCGCGTCGCTCCCCGACACGGCCCCTGGTGACGACGCTGCTCCCCTGGACGATCCCGCCGCCCCGGCCAGGACGGCCGCCGGTGGTTCGGATGCCGCCGCGTCCGCCGAGAGCGTGGGTACGGCCCATGCCGCCGGGGGCGGGATGATGAACGCCGCGGCGACCACTGCGGCGGCAGGCGGGATCGCGGGTGCGGCAGCGGCGTCGTCGGCGAACGCATCCGCACGGCACTCCCCCGCGGGGACGGACACCGCAGCGGCGCGCACCGCGGACGGGGCGAGGGAGCCCGCGGCCGGCGGCGCAGCCGCACGCACCGCCCACGCCGCCGAACGCGAGCATGCCGCTGATCCGGCGGGCGCGGGTGGCGCCCGGCCCGGCTCCACCGAACGATCCCGCAAGGGTCCGCTGCGGTGGCTGTTGCTGTTGTTACTGATCATCGCGCTGATCGCGGCGATCGTGCTGGGCTTCCGCGGGCTCGGTGCGCTCACCGGGCAGTTTGGACAGGGCGGGGCCCCGCAGGAGAACGCAGCGCCGAGCGGGCCCGCGGGCTCCCCCGCGGCGACGAACACGCCGAGCCCGGCCGCCACACCGCAGATCGGGACGGTCACGCGGGTGACCCAGGACCCGAACTTCATGACCGACACGGACGCCACGCTGGGCCAGGCCACGGACGGCAACCCGGGGACCTCGTGGCTGAGCTACGGTTTCTCGAACTCCCAGTTCGGGAACCTAGTCCAGTACGTGGGACTCGCCGCGCAGCTGCAGGACCCCGCACCCGTCCGGAAACTCACGATCCAGCAGGACGGTGGCACCGGCGGACAGTTCACGGTGTACGTCTCGGACGGCCCGTCGCTCGACGGCGCGCAACAAGTGGGCACGGGCTCGTTCACCGGGCCGCAGGTCAGCGTCCCGCTCTCCGAGGCCGCACAGAACGACCCGCACCGGTACGTCCTAGTGGTGTGGAACGAATTGCCGCGACTGAACAATCCCATCGGCGGCTACCCGTACGGCTTGCGGATCAGCGAACTGTCCGTGCGCTGAACCCGGTGACGCCGCCGAACGGAATATCTGGCGGTGCTCCCCACGTTCTTGGGTGTAGTTGACATCCGCACACGCGGTGACTCGTGGAAAGGTTTCGTACCAGTGAGCAATCAGCCCGGCATTTTCGCGAATGCTGTGAACCTCAAGGTCGGCAGCGCGGCGGAGGCCTCCGCTGCGTCTGAGGACGCCCGCACCACCTCCGCGGACGACGCCGTTCACGACGTCGTCATCGTGGGTTCCGGTCCCGCGGGGTACACCGCCGCCATCTATACGGCGCGCGCAAACCTCAACCCCGTGGTGCTGGCCGGGTCCGTGACCGCCGGTGGTGAACTCATGAACACCACGGACGTGGAGAACTACCCGGGGTTCATCGACGGCATCATGGGCCCGGACCTGATGAACAACATGCAGCAGCAGGCCGAGCGCTTCGGGGCGGACATCCGCTACGAGGACGTCGTCTCCGCGGAACTCGACGGAGAGATCAAGACCGTGACCGTGGAGGACGGGACCGTGCTGCGCGCCCGCGCGGTCATCATCTCCACCGGTTCCGAGTACCGCAAGCTCGGTCTCGAGGACGAGGAACGGCTCTCCGGCCACGGTGTGTCGTGGTGTGCCACGTGCGACGGGTTCTTCTTCAAGAAGCAGAACATCGCGGTGGTGGGCGGCGGTGACTCCGCGATCGAGGAGGCCACGTTCCTGACCAAGTTCGCGGACAAGGTGACCCTGATCCACCGCCGGGACCGGTTCCGTGCGTCCGAGATCATGCAGCAGCGCGCGTTCGACGACCCCAAGATCGAGATCCTCTGGAACACCAAGGTCACGGGGATCCAGGGCGCGGACAAGGTGGAGTCCCTGGCCCTGGAGGACACCGTCACGGGTGAGGGCTCTGAGCTGGCCGTGACCGGTCTGTTCGTGGCCATCGGCTCGGACCCCCGCGTAGGACTCGTGAAGGATCAGCTCGAGTTGACGGTGGACAACACGATCGCCGTGGACGGGCGCAGCTCCACGACCTCGCTGGCCGGTGTCTTCGCCGCCGGCGACGTGGTGGACGCGACCTACCGCCAGGCGATCACCGCCGCGGGCTCGGGCTGTGTTGCCGCGGTGGACGTGGAGCACTACCTCGCGGCCCTCGACAGCTGATCCGAACCCACCCGACAACCCACTCCCGCCCGGAACCGCCGGAACGATTCGGCGACCGAGCGGGGAAACCCATCGAAAGGAAACGCACATGAGCTCTGCAAAGGACGTCACCGACGCCAACTTCAAGGCCGAGGTGCTCGAGAACTCCAAGCCCACCATCGTGGACTTCTGGGCCGAGTGGTGCGGTCCGTGCCGCCAACTCGGACCCGTGCTGGACGCGATCGCCGCGGAGCACGCGGATCACGTGGACGTGGTGAAGGTCAACGTGGACGACAACCCCGCGATCGCCTCCCAGTACGGCATCACCTCGATCCCCGCGGTGTACCTCTTCGCGAACGGCGAGGTCGCCAAGACCTCGATCGGTGCCAAGCCCAAGTCCGCGCTCGAGAAGGAGTTCGGGGACTACCTCAACCCCTCCGCGTGACACATCCGACCCGGGCCCGCATCACTTACGTGCGCGGGCCCGGGTTTTCTCGAACCCAATTGCAGTGTGCGAACCACACCGTGGGAGTGGCTCGCCGACCCCAGGGAGACCACGTGCCGCCATCCACCCCCGGAGCCGCGCTCAGACACGGTATGACCGACCGCCGCATCACGGGTCTCAGGGAACGCCTCGTCAGGGCAGGGGGCGAAGACCTACCCCTGGCCGGCGACAGCGTGCCGGACCCCACGGTCTTCGACGACCGTGTGGACCACGCCGTGCGGGTGTTCCAGCAGCGCAAGGGGCTCATCGTGGACGGCGTGGTCGGTCCGGAGACCGAGGCAGCACTCAACGACGCCCAGTACAGGCTGGGCGACCGTCCACTGTTCTTCGACGAGGTGGCCCCGTTGCACGGCGACGACGTCGAGGAGCTGCAGGACAACCTTTCGCTGTTGGGTTTCTACTACGGGCACCTGAATGCGGTGTTCAACCGCCAGACCGAGTACGCCGTGAAGGAACTCCAACACAGCCTGGGTGTCCCGAGTGACGGCACCGTGGGTCTCGATACCCTCTCCGGACTGGCTCGCGTGCGCAAGAAGATCACCTCGGCCAAGGCCTTCTCCCTACGAGATCACCACCGGCTGGAGAGCCTCCAGGAGGCCCTCCGTGATCGCCTGGTGCTCCTGGTGCCCTCCGGTGCCGGTCCTCAGGTGTCCCCAGCCGGGGCCCCGGATTCGTTCGCCGCGGATCAGGATGCTATCACCCTCGACGTCGCGCAGCGCACCCGCGACCTTCTCCGCGCGGTAGGCGCCAAGCCCGTGATCGCAGCAGCCCAGGGCGCCGGCGCTTCATCGTCAAGTGCTGGACCGGAGGGCTCGGACGGGAGCGTCCCAGAGGTCCCCGAGGTCCTCCCCGACGACGCCCTTGTGCTCACTCTGCAGTGTGACTGGAACTCCTCGCCCCTGGCCCAGGGTGTGGCCACCTTCTTCTGGGGTGCACCGGACACACGTCAGGCGTACTCCCCCGTGGGTCAGCTCGCGTCGGACATGATCCTGCGTGAGCTGGTGGCCCGCACGGGTGCCCTGGACCTGGGGAGCCATGCACGGCAGTGGAGCGCACTCCGTGAGGTCCGTACCGCGGCGGCGTGGGTCGATCTGGGATACCTTTCGAACAAGGATGAGGCCTCCCGGCTGCGGAGCGGCGAGTACCGCGCCCGTTTGGCGGAGGCGCTTCTGTGTGGCCTCCAGCGCGTCCTGGCGTCCACTCCGGAACCCACCGTCACGGGAACCATGAGCCTGGCGGACATCCAGGACTATTACCGTAGGGACGGCTGAACGCACCTCATCATGGGGCGATGGCGATTCATTGGAGACAAGGCTGATCGCCTTGCTGCTGACACTCGATCGCCCGGTTGATCTGTTGAGGTGATGGAATAAGGGCCGCGATGTTTC
>NZ_DDIY01000001.1:17551-19810 GCF_002338785.1 Kocuria sp. UBA1838
GAAACATCGCGGCCCTTATTCGTGGGTGCGAAAGCTCAGTTCGCGTCCAGCTTGGGGTCCAGCACGTCGATGATGCGGTTGAGGTCCTCGACCGATGCGAACTCGATCGTCATCTTGCCCTTGCGCGCACCGAGCTGGATCTTCACGCTCGTGTCCAACTTGTCGGAGAAGGCATCTGCGATGTAACCCAGTCGATCATCGTGGCGGGTTGCGGGGGTCTTCCGCTTGGTCGAGTGTCGCTTGAGACCGTCGGAGAGGGCGACGAGCTCCTCCGTGGCGCGCACTGACAGCCCCTCCGCCACGATCCGCTGGGCGACCCGCTCCATCTCGGCGGGATCCGTCAGCGCCAACAGTGCACGCGCATGTCCCGAGCTCAGTACCCCCGCGGCCACGCGACGCTGCACGAGCGCCGGGAGTCGGAGCAGGCGCAGGGTGTTGGAGATCTGCGGCCGGGAGCGTCCGATCCGTTCCGAGAGCTGCTCCTGAGTGGCCCCGAACTCCTCCATGAGTTGCTGGTACGCGGCGGCTTCTTCAAGGGGGTTGAGCTGAGCCCGGTGCAGGTTCTCCAGCAGGGCGTCCCGCAGGAGATCATCGTCCGCCGTGTCCCGGATGATGGCCGGGATGACGGCCAGACCGGCCTCCTGAACGGCTCGCCAACGCCGTTCACCCATGACGAGCTCGTACTTCTGCTCTCCCCCCTCATGACTGGGACGCACGACGATGGGCTGCAGGACACCGAGTTCTTTCACCGAGAAGGCGAGCTCCGCGAGCTCGTCCTCATCGAAGACCTGGCGCGGCTGCTTGCGGTTGGGGTGGATGTCCGTGACCGAGATCTCCGCGAAGGTGGCTCCGGGGATGCTCTGCAGGTCTTCCTGGGCAGAGTGTTCGGTAGTCACGGCCTGTCGCTGTGACGCGATGACATCCGACGCGGGGATATTCTCTCCGACGGTGTCCGCAGCACCATCGGCGGAGGCGGAAGGAGGCGCTATGTTCCGCGTGGTAGAAGATTGGACCGATGTTTCACGTGAAACGTCGCCAGAGCCAGACTTTACCTGCTGGTTCTCCTGACCGACATTCGTGGGTGTATTGCGCACGGTCTCCTGGTGGGACCCATCCGCTGCACTCGAGGGGGTCACCTCTCCGGCCTGCGAAGAGTCACGGACTTCGTCGGTACGCGAAAAGTCGTCAGAGTTTTCCGCATCAGTTTCTTCGTCACCACTCGACGGCAGGAAGAACATGTCCACCGGGCGGCGCACATTCGTTGTACTGCGTAAGGCCTGGCCCATGTCCCTCCGGGTCCGTGGCGGCTTGCTTCCACGTGATGCCTGAGCCTTCGAGGAATCGGATGTTTCACGTGAAACATCGTCGGATCGTGACCCAGCGGCGTCGGCACCGTCTTTGGTCGAACTCACCTGCGTCTTAGGCTTGGCCGCGTCCGACTTAGTGCCCGCACCCTTTTCGGAGCCCGTTTCCCCCGATTTAGTCGATCGCGACGACCGACGCACTGAGGTTCCACCTCTATTGCCGTCACCGGTCGGGCCGGCTTTCTTACCAGCTGCCTCGGCGCCGGCGCCAGATGCCTCGGTCTTGCCGCCTTTCGAACCAGTCTTCTTGGGGGTCGCCGTCGCGCGTGGAGTTGCCTCCTGGCGATCCTCGTCGACAGACTTCGAGGCGGGGGTGGCCCGTACCCCGTTGGCAGTACCTACTATACGAGACGAGCTCCGATCGGGGGTCTCGGTCGCGCGCCTTCGAGAGGACTGCTTGCCACTACTTGCGGGGTCCCTAGGGTCGACCGCCGGCGGTGTCGTTTGCTCCTGGGCGTCCCCCCCGCTGGGGATGAGAGCGCCTAAACCGCGCCCGAGGCCACGACGTCGTTCTGCCACGATGAATTCCTCCCGGTGGTGATGGTGTATCCATCGTAGTCAAGAACGGATCGTTCATATGACCCATTCACCGGCGGTAACCGCGCGCCTGACATCAGATTACCCCGATGTTTCACGTGAAACATCCGGGTCATGATGGAAAGATCTATTAGCGCAGCGTTTTGCGACCTGGCGCCCGCCAGCTGCAACTGCGCAGAAAGGGGCTGCCTAGTTCGCGGTATCGGAGATGCCTACTCGGCCGCACCGGATCCGCGGCTGGCCAGTTCCGCCGCAGCCTCCAGGTACGACAGCGCTCCGGTGGAACTGGGGTCGTAGGTGATGACGCTCTGCTGATAACTCGGCGCCTCCGAGACTCGCACCGACCGGGGGATCATGG
>NZ_DDIY01000001.1:20061-24830 GCF_002338785.1 Kocuria sp. UBA1838
CGCGTACTCCGCCAGAGCCCGCTGCAATCGCTGTTCACGAGCCACCACGGACACGAGTTCGATCTCGGCACCGGCAAGGTCGATGGTCGCCGGGAGGACCCACAGGTTGGACACCTCGGGGGACTCCTTGACCACCTCGGCCACCGGAACCTCGTCGATGAGCACGTCATAGACGGAGTCCGCATCCGCACCGTGGGGAATCCCGAGTGCGGTGGACGCGTTGCCCTGCGGATCGTTGTCCACGACCATCACGTTCTGGCCCTGCTGCGCGAGCGCCACGGCGAGGTTGACCGACGTACTGGTCTTCCCTACACCACCTTTCTGATTGCTGATGGTGATGTAGCGCGTGTTCTCGGGGCGGTCCAGGTGCACGTTCTTGAGCTTGGCGCGGCGCTTGTTCTCTTCCACGAGTTTCCTCCCCAGGGCGGTATCCGCCACCGCGTCTTGTGCCGTCACTCCTGCTTGACCGTTTGTTTCACGTGAAACATGGCGTCCGCGATCAGGAACAACTTTTTTTGTTTGCGAAATTGGATCAGGCGGCAATCCGAAGTCGTGTCCACGGGTACGTCCTGAGGTGGGCCGTTCCGGCTCGGTCATCGACTGTCCCTTCCATGACTGGTGCGGTGCTCCTAGTAGCTTATCGACAAGGCCGCACCGGCAACGACGGATTCACAGCACGAGCCGGACCACCGTGGTGGGTTCCTCCAGGAGGTCCTCGCCCACGGTCACGACCTCCGAGGACCGGACCCCGAAACGATTGAACTTCTTACTCGCCTTGCGCAGCTCGTCCTGGGCGGAGCGTCCCTTGAGCGCGAGCAGCTCACCGGAACCCTTCAACAGCGGCAGGGTGATGTCCACCAGACCGATGAGCGCGGAGACGGCTCGGGCCGTGACCACATCCACCGGGCCCACCTCGTTCTTCGCCTGTTCGGCGCGCGCCCGCAGCACACAGACGTTGTCCAGGCCGAGATCCGCCGCAATCTCCTCGAGCCACGCGACACGGCGCTCCAGCGGCTCGATCAACGTGATGGACAGATCGGGCCGGGCGATCGCGAGGCACAGGCCGGGAAGGCCGGCCCCCGAGCCCACGTCCGCGACGTGAGCGTTCCGCGGGATCAGGCTCTCCACCACCGCGCAGTTGAGTACGTGACGTTCCCACAATCGCGGGGCCTCACGGGGACCGATCAGTCCACGGACGATGCCCGAGGACGCCAGGTGCTCCGTGTAGCGCCGCGCCAGGTCGAGGCGGTCAACGAAGATCGTGCGCGCTGCGGTCTCGTGCTCACCGAGCTCGGGGGCTGGCTGGGGCTCGGGAGCGGGACGCGACGCGCCCTCGGCGCCCGACCCGTTCTTGTCCTGCCCGGACGCGGCGGGGTGCGGGGTGGAACGCGACACGGTCACTGAGCCGCCGAGACCACGATGTGGCGCCCGGCGCCGTCGCCCTCGGACTCGGAGACCAGACCGGCGTCCGCGACGGCGTCATGGACGATCTTGCGCTCGTACGGGGATAGCGGGGGCAGGTGCACGCTGCCGCCCTCGGACTCGACCTTGGCCACGGCGTCCTGCGCCATCTCGCGCAGCTCCGAGGCTCTCTCGTCACGGTGCCCCGCGATGTCCAAGATCAACCGGCTGCGCCGCTGCGTGGCGCTGAGGACGCACAGCCGCGCGAGTTCCTGCAGCGCCTCGACCGTCTCGCCGTTCTCGCCCACGAGCTCTCGCAGAGGGGAGTCGTCACCGTCCTCCGCGACCACGGAGACGTACGTGCGCCCGTCCCGGACCTCGATGTCGATGTCGCCGTCGATGTCCGCGGTGTCGAGGAGCTCCTCGATGTAGTCCGCGGCGATCTCACCCTCCTCCTCGAGGGGGGAGAGCTCGGGGGTCTGCGTCTCGGCGGGCGCGTCCTGCGAGGGCAGCTGCTGCTGTTCGTCGATGTCGTTCATTGGGTGCGACCTCTCAGCCGTTCTTCTTGGCCTGCTGCTTCTGGCGCTTCTTGGACACGGGTTGCTGACGCTGGCCCGCCGCCGCGCGTTCACGCTGCTCCTCGAGCTTCTCCTCGTGCTCCTTCTTGGTCATGCCCACCGGGGGCAGACCCTTGGCCGCACGGCGCTCGTTGAGTTCACGCTCCGCCTGGGACCCCTTGGTGGGGTTGTTGCGGATGACCCACCACTGCTGGCCCATGGACCACAGGTTCGAGACTGTCCAGTAGATGAGCACACCCAGCGGGAAGTTGATGCCACCGATCGCGAAGATGAGCGGGAACAGGTAGAGCATCATCTGCTGCTGGCGGTACATGGGCGATTCCTTGGCGGCATCGCTCATGTTACGCGCGGTCAGCTGCTTCTGCGTGATGAACTGTGTGGCACACATGGCCACGATCATGACGATCGCCAGCACGATGGTGGCCATGTGGTTGCCCGCACCCGGCTGCATCAGGGTGGAGAACAGGGGAGCGCCGAAGATCGTGGAGTCGTTGAACTGGTGGACCAGCTGCGGCGTGAGGACGTGGATGGACTCGTTGTTCTGGGCGGCCTGCGGGACCGAACGCAGCACCTGGAACAGCGCGAAGAAGATGGGCATCTGCACGATGATCGGCAGGCACGCCGCGAACGGGTTGGATCCGTGTTCCTTGTACAGGGCCATCTGCTCCTCGGCCATGGCCTGGCGGGAGAGCTGGTCCTTCTTGCCCTTGTACTTGGCCTGCAGCTTGGCCATCTCCGGTTGCAGTTCCTGCATGCCGCGCATGGACTTGATCTGCTTGAGGAACAGCGGGATGGTCAGTGTACGCATGACCAGGGTCAGGCCCACGATGCACAGCACCCAGGTGACACCAGAGGCCGGATCCATCCCGAGGGTGGTGAACAGTTCGTGGAACACCCACAGCACGGCGGAGACGATCCACCTGAAGGGAAAGAGAATAATGTCGAAGAAGTTCATCGAGCGTTGGCTCCTTGAGCCGCGTGGTCGTCACGGGCCGGGCAGTCGTGCACGTGGTCGCGCACGAGGGTCGGGTGGTTGAGCAGAACGATTTTGGGGGTCGAGGCCACGGAGGGGAACTCCCGACCGCCGCTCGGGACCCTATCGATCCCGCCGGCCGCCCACGGGTGGCAGCGCAGCAGACGTCTGACGCTCAGTCCCAGTCCGCGCACCGCGCCGTGCACGGTGAACGCCTCCAGCGCGTATGCGGAACAGGAGGGGAAATACCGGCACACGTCTCCGTACAGCGGGGAGACAATCGTGCGGTAGAGCTTGAGCAGGGCGATGCAAAGATTCTGCGGAAGATGCTTCATGGTGCGCACGAGGCCACCGCCGGGGTTGTACTCGTGCGGCGCGCGCGCGAGGAGTTGCTCGGGAGACGGACGTGATGTCACGTGCGGGCCTCCTTCTCGACTCTGTACAAGCAACGTTACGGCATCCGCCGCGTACGCAGCGGGGAGGTCATCGCGCCTTGCGCAGCGCGGCATGCAGGGCGTCGCGGTAGTCACGCCCCAGTTCGTCCCACCCCGCCGCGGCGGCCGCGGGCAAAGCACGGACGACGACGTCGAGCCCGGCCGGGTGTTCGCGGACGGTCACGGCAGCGAGTTCACGCAGGCGGCGCTTAACCTTGTTCCTGACCACGGCGTTGCCCACCGCCTTGGAGACGATGAACCCCACGCGGGACGCCTGCTCCGTGGTGCTTCGCACGGATACGACGACGTTCCGGCGGCCACTGCGGGCGCCGGAACGTACGGTGTCTGAGAACTGCGCCGAGGTCCGCATCCGATGCCTGGTGGGCAGCACGATGCGAACCTCGCGAGTTGACGATGAGTTAGGCCGACAGGCTGGCGCGGCCCTTGCTGCGGCGGGCGCCGATGATGGCGCGGCCGGCACGGGTGCGCATGCGAGCACGGAAGCCGTGCTTGCGAGAGCGGCGGCGGTTGTTGGGCTGGAAAGTCCGCTTGGGCATTAGTCACTCCACGAGGTTGGACAACGGCGCGCCAACTGCGACGGATCACAGGGGACGCACGCGGTACGTATTTGGGGGCATGCGGACGCGCAGAAATCGCAATCCTACACGCACAAGACTGATTCACAGTAGTCAAAAGGGCCACACCGGTCAAATTGCCGCACACTACGATCGGCGGTCCGGTGGGCTGCCAGACGGGCGGCCGCGTCCCTCCACAAGTGTGTACACCGCCCCCCGGGAGCATGTGGAAAAGCGCCGGATCACACCCCGCCAGAGCAAGTTATCCCCAGGTGGGAACTACACAGTTGTAGTTCTGTGCACCGGCTCCGACGGGCTATGTCGAGCCCGGAACCATGCTCTAGGCTGAGGTTTGCGGCCGCCCCCACGAGGTTATCCACCGCTGTGTACAAGTCTGTGGAAAACTGGGGCTTCCCCGTATCTCACGTCAGGAGTCGTTCATGCAGCAGGACAACAGGGCTTTGCTCGAGCAATGGGCAGAGTGCGTCCGCGTCATGAACGAGAACCCGCGGGTCACGGGACGGGCACGCGGGACCATCGCGGTGTGTGAACCCCGCGGCCTGATGGGCACCACGCTGCTGATCGCGGTCCCGAGTGAGGCCACGCGGGAATTCCTGCAGAACCGCCCCATGTCCGAGATCCTGGACGAGAGCGTAGGCCGGGTTCTGGGAGCGGACACGCTCGTGGCATTCGTCGTGGACCCCGAGCTCGAGGTCCAGCCGCCCACCACTCGCGCCGCGACCGACGCGCGGTCCTCCGACCGCACCATCCCCTCGCTCAACGAGCTCGAAGCCGAACGTACGCCCGG
>NZ_DDIY01000001.1:25057-36654 GCF_002338785.1 Kocuria sp. UBA1838
GCCTGGCAACCACCGAGCCCGGCGACGGCGCCGGCGAGTACGACGATCTGCCCCCGCGCCGCCTACCCGAAGCCGCGCCCCCGGGGCCGCAACAGCGCGAGGTGCTCAGCACCGGCAACGGTTCGGACACCAGCCCGGCGGATTCGGAATGGGACAGTTCCGCCCGACTGAACCCCAAGTACGTCTTCGACTCCTTCGTGATCGGCCAGTCGAACCGGTTCGCCCACGCCGCAGCCTTCGCGGTCGCCGAGACCCCCGCCAAGGCATATAACCCGCTGTTCATCTACGGGGATTCGGGTCTCGGCAAGACCCACCTGCTGCACGCGATCGGGCACTACGCCAAGCGGCTCTACCCCAAGCTGCGCGTGCGGTACGTGAACTCGGAGGAGTTCACCAACGACTTCATCAACTCCATCCGCGACGACGAGGGCTCGTCTTTCAAGGGCATCTACCGCAACGTGGACCTGCTGCTGATCGATGACATCCAGTTCCTCGCGGGCAAGGAGCACACGCAGGAGGAGTTCTTCCACACCTTCAACGCGCTGCACAATCACGAGAAGCAGATCGTGATTACCTCGGACATGCCGCCCAAACAGCTCACGGGATTCGCCGAGCGGATGCGCTCCCGCTTCGAGTGGGGACTGATCACGGACGTGCAGCCGCCCGAGCTCGAGACCCGGATCGCGATCCTGCGCAAGAAGGCGATCAGCGAGGGGATGGACGCCCCGGACGATGTTATGGAGTACATCGCCTCCCACATCTCCACCAACATCCGCGAACTGGAAGGGGCGTTGATCCGGGTCACGGCCTTCGCGTCCCTCAACAAGCAACCGGTGGATCTCCCGCTCGCAGAGCTCGTGCTGAAGGATCTGATCACCGACGACGGGGGACAGGAGATCACCGCGGCCTCGATCCTGGGGCAGACCGCCGCGTTCTTCAACATCACCCTGGACGAGCTGAAGTCCAAGTCCCGCACGCGCACCCTGGTGACCGCGCGCCAGATCGGCATGTACCTGTTGCGGGAACTCACGGACATGTCCCTGCCCAAGATCGGTCAGGAACTGGGCGGGCGGGACCACACCACGGTCATGCACGCGGACCGTAAGATCCGCACGCTCATGGCCGAACGCCGACAGATCTTCGATCAGGTCACGGAGCTGACCAACCGGATCAAACAACAATCGCGCGAGGGCTAAGACCCGCCCCGATCACGCGACACCCGGAGACGGGCCCTCGGAACACGGTTCCGGGGGCCCGTTCTTCTTGTGATTCGTCCACAGGCTGAGCCCGCGGATCCACTGCTTTCGCCGCCCACGGTGCACAGGAAAATTCGGGGGTGTGGACGCGCTGTGCACAGTCCTGTTCAGCGCCGTGTGGAAAAATCTGTGGACAACGCAGAACAGGCGGTGGACAACCGCCGCGCATCGGTGGGCGAGCCTGTGGAATCCGCGGAATCACGCGGAAGTTGTGCACTCGGCACGCACAAGGCAATCCACAATCGTCCACACCGGATCAACACCCTCGAACCGCGGGATTGCTGAGGAACAGGCAGTTATCCACAGAGTCCACAGGGGTTATTAACACTTCTACCCCTTAAGAAAAGATCGACCGAATAACAAAAATCCGGTTCTCTCCGGCCGAACGGCTCCCCGGGATCTCTGTAATTACAAGAATCCAGGAACCGCCACGGGCGGATCCTGTCCGAACCTGACGATCCGGGGGTTCGGATGACGTCCCCGCGGCCGGATACCATGCAGACAAAACACTTCGGTTCCGAACCAAAGAGGGGCACCCCGTGAAGTTCTCGGTCGAGCGCGACGTACTGGCTGAAGCAGTCACCTGGACTGCCCGTTCGCTGTCACCGCGGCCTCCCGTCCCCCTGTTGTCCGGACTGCTCATCAAGGCGGAGAACGGTTCGCTGTCCATCGCAAGCTTCGACTACGAGATCTCCGCGCGCCTGACCATCAGCGCGGACGTCCTCGAGGAAGGCACCACCCTGGTCTCCGGCCGTCTGCTCGCGGACATCTGCCGCTCGCTGCCCTCCGCTCCCGTGCAGCTCGAGGCCGACGGCGGCAAGGTCACCCTCACGTGCCGTTCCGCCAAATTCAACCTCGCGGCCATGCCCGTGGACGACTACCCCCAGCTGCCCGGACTGCCGGACCTGTCCGGCGTCGTGGCCGGGGACGAGTTCGCGCATGCCGTGGCACAGGTCAACATCGCGGCGTCCAAGGACGACACCCTGCCGATCCTCACGGGTATCCGCATGGAGATCGAGGGCGAGAAGATGACCCTGCTGGCCACCGACCGCTACCGGCTGGCCATGCGGGAACTGACCTGGCGGCCCTCCGATCCCGCGATCTCCACGGCGGCCCTGATCAAGGCCAAGACGCTCAACGACATCGCCAAGACCCTGGGATCCTCCGGGGACGTGAACATCGCGCTCGCTCAGAACACGGAACTCGTGGGATTCGAATCCGGCGGACGACGCACCACGAGCCTGCTGATCGACGGCGAGTACCCCAAGATCCGCTCGCTGTTCCCGGATCACACACCGATCACCGCCGTGGTGAAGACCTCGGAACTCGTGGAAGCGGTGCGCCGCGTGTCCCTCGTAGCCGAACGCAACACCCCCGTGCGGCTCGCTTTCAGCGAGTCCCGGGTCGCGCTCGACGCGGGAACCGGGGAGGACGCCCAAGCGTCCGAAATTCTGGACGCCCAGCTCAACGGGGACGACATCACCGTGGCCTTCAACCCCACCTACCTCTCCGAGGGACTGCACGCGTTCGACTCCGACTACGTCCGGTTCTCGTTCACGGCCCCTCCGAAGCCGGCCGTGCTCTCGGCCCAGAGCGAGCCCGACGGCGAGGACAGCGTGGACTACAAGTACCTGCTCATGCCGGTGCGTCTGCCCAACCAGTGATCGTGTGTTCGTAGACCACCTGTCGCTCGCCAACTTCCGGACCTACCCCGGTCTGGACCTCCCACTTGCCCCGGGTCTCACGGTGTTCGTGGGACCCAACGGTGTGGGCAAGACCAACATCGTGGAGGCGATCGACTGGGCCGCGACCCTGGGCTCCCACCGCGTCTCGGGCAACGGACCGCTCATCACCACAGGATCGGACCAGGCGATCATCCGGGTACGCGTCAACCGCGGGGGACAGCGCACGGTCCTCGAGTACGAACTCAACGCCGCGCGGGCCAATCGCGTGCGGATCAACCGGGCGGCCCCGGTCCGCGCCCGTGAGGCCCTGGGGACCCTGCACACCG
Organism: Kocuria sp. UBA1838; assembly: GCF_002338785.1. NCBI lineage: Bacteria > Bacillati > Actinomycetota > Actinomycetes > Micrococcales > Micrococcaceae > Kocuria > Kocuria sp. UBA1838. Next base: position 28,325 of record NZ_DDIY01000001.1, read on the forward strand.
TGTTGTTCTCCCCGGAGGACCTGACCCTGGTCAAGGGGGATCCGTCCCACCGGCGGCGGTTCCTGGACGATCTCGCCACGGCCATGCGGCCGGTGCTCGGTGCCGCGCGCTCGGACTACGACCGGGCGCTGAAGCAGCGCAACGCCCTGCTGAAATCGGCGCGGCGCTCCCGGGGGTTCTCGGACTCGGATCGTGCGACGCTCGCGGTGTGGAACGACCAGCTCGCGCGCGCCGGCGCGGCCGTGATGGGTGCGCGGTTGCAGTTGCTCAAGGCTTTGGAGCCCGAGGTGGACCGGGCATACCAACAGCTCACGGACGGACCCAAGCACGTGTCCCTGGGCTACGAGAGCTCGTCCGTGGCACCCGGTGCCGATCAGGAAGCGCTCGAACACTTCTCGGTCACGGACCTCTACGAGCTCATGATGAATGCCTTCGAGCGCATGGGACGTCATGAGCGGGATCGCGGGATCACCCTGGTGGGACCGCATCGGGACGACCTCGTGATCCGACTGGGCGACACCCCCGCCAGGGGCTACGCGTCCCACGGGGAGACCTGGTCCACGGCCCTGGCCCTCCGCCTGGGCTCGTGGTACGTCCACCTCGCCGACGATCCGGCCCGGGGTTCGGCGCCCGTGCTGATCCTGGACGACGTGTTCGCGGAACTGGACGCGCGCCGTCGGCGCCGCCTGGCCGAGCTCGTGCGGCAGGCCGAGCAGGTGCTCGTGACCGCCGCGGTGGACGAGGACCTACCCGCGGCGCTGCTCGAGGACTCGCCCACGGTGATCGAGGTGGAGCCGGGGGCGGTATGGAACCGCGCAGCGTCGTCGGCCGAGCCCGAGTCCGGCGGGAACCAGAACGCTCCCCAGGCGGAGCAGCCGTGAGCGAGCCCGTGCATCGCGACGTCGTGGACGCGGCGGCCGTGGCCCTGCAACGGGCCCGGAAGGCCGCCCGCGACCGCGGGGACACGCCCCTGTCCAAGGCGGCCGCGGCCAAGAACATGCGCGCCTTCGGCACGGCCATGGAGGAGGGAACGGGCTCCCCGGCATTGCGCGCGCGGGACCGCTACGGCGTGGATCCGCGGCAGCTCGGGGGCTTCTCGGGACCGGGGCGTTCCGCGCGGGACCCCCGAGCGCTGTCCACCGTGGTGGACGCGCTGATGACCCACAGGGGCTGGAAGACGCCCGTGAACGTGAGCAGTGTGCTCGCGGACTGGCCGTCCCTCGTGGGGGCGCGCAACGCTGAGCACACGTGGCCCGAGAGTTTCGAGGACACCGTGGTGCGCGTGCGCTGCGACTCCACGGCCTACGCGACCCAGCTGCGGTTGATCCAACCCCAGATCATCAGGAAGTTCTCGGACAAGCTGGGGGAGGGGATCGTCACGCGGCTCGAGATCCACGGTCCCGTGGGGCCGAGCTGGAAACGGGGGCGCTGGTCGGTGCAGGGCAGGGGGCCGCGGGACACCTACGGGTGAGCTGAAATCGTCAAAAACGCGCCAGAAGCGCGCGAGGCGCACCGCACCCCGAAAATGGGTCCACCCAGCGCGGCGGGGCTCCGGGGCGTCTGCGGGCCGTCCAGCGCTTCATGCGGTAGAATGGGAAGCCAAAGATCTTTCCGTCCCGCCAGCCGATGAGCCGCGAGCCGTCTCATCGGCTGTATTCATATGGGTCGGGTGATGATCGCCATCGATTACGCAGGAGGACCGGAGACCCCGTGGCTACAGAGGATCCCCTACAGCACGAGTACGGAGCGAGCGACATCACCGTTCTGGAAGGCCTCGAGGCGGTCAGGAAGCGCCCGGGGATGTACATCGGTTCCACTGGCCCCCGCGGCCTGCACCACCTGGTCTACGAGGTGGTCGACAACTCGGTGGACGAGGCGCTCGCGGGGTACTGCGACCACATCGAGGTGACCCTCCAGTCGGACGGCGGCGTGCGCGTGAGCGACAACGGCCGCGGCATCCCGGTGGACATGCACCCCACGGAGGGCAAGCCCACCGTGGAGGTCGTGATGACCATCCTGCACGCCGGTGGCAAGTTCGGCGGCGGTGGCTACGCCGTGTCCGGCGGTCTGCACGGCGTGGGCATCTCGGTGGTCAACGCCCTGTCCCGGCGTGTGGACACCGAAGTCCGCCGGCAGGGCTACGTCTGGCGGATGAGCTTCGCGAACGGCGGCCACCCCGAGGGTGAGCTCGAACGCGGCGAGCAGACGGACGAGACCGGGACCACCCAGGTCTTCTACCCGGACCCCGAGATCTTCGAGACCGTGGACTTCGATTTCGAGACCCTGCGGGCGCGGTTCCAGCAGATGGCGTTCCTCAACAAGGGTCTGCGGATCACGCTCACGGACGAGCGTGTCACGGACGAGACCGGCGAGGAGATCGCGGGGGAGTCCCCCGTGGACGCCTCCGGTCCGGTCGAGGGACAGGACGGAGGGACGGTCGGCGCGGACGACGCCGCTGTCCACGCCCAGGCTGGCGCCCGCCGGGTGGTCTACTGCTACGAGCACGGGTTGCTGGACTACGTCACGTTCCTGAATTCGGCCAAGAAGGTCGATCTGATCCACGACGACGTCATCTCGCTCGAGGTGGACGACCCGGACAAGAAGATGTCCCTGGAGCTGGCCATGCAGTGGACCACGGCGTTCAACGAGTCCGTGCACACGTACGCCAACACCATCAACACCCATGAGGGCGGCACCCACGAGGAGGGCTTCCGCACCGCGCTGACCACGCTCATCAACCGCTACGCGCGGGAGAACAGGCTGCTGCGCGACAAGGACGACAACCTCACGGGCGAGGACGTGCGCGAGGGGCTCACCGCGGTGATCTCGATCAAGCTCGCGGAACCCCAGTTCGAGGGGCAGACCAAGACCAAGCTGGGCAATTCGGAGGCCAAGACCTTCGTTCAGCGCGAGATGTTCGACCTGTTCGGGGCGTGGTTGGAGCGCAACCCCAACCCCGCCAAGGACATCATTCGCAAGGCGATCTACGCGTCCCAGGCGCGGTTGGCCGCGCGCAAGGCACGCGAGACCACACGACGCAAGGGTCTGCTGGAGTCCGGGGGCATGCCGGGCAAGCTCAAGGACTGCTCGTCCAAGGACCCCACGGTCTCCGAGATCTACATCGTGGAGGGTGACTCCGCGGGCGGTTCCGCCGTGCAGGGCCGCGATCCCGCGCACCAGGCGATCCTGCCGCTGCGCGGGAAGATCCTCAACGTGGAGCGGGCTCGGTTGGACCGGGCGTTGTCCAACGCGGAAGTGCAGTCCATGATCACAGCCTTCGGCGCGGGGATCGGTGACGACTTCGACATCGAGAAGGCCCGCTACCACAAGATCGTGCTCATGGCGGACGCGGACGTGGACGGTCAGCACATCACCACCCTGCTGCTCACGCTGCTGTTCCGGTTCATGCGTCCGCTCATCGAGCACGGGTACGTGTACCTCGCGCAGCCGCCGCTGTATCGCATCAAGTGGTCCAACGCGCCGCACGACTACGTGTTCTCGGACGCGGAGCGCGATGCCGCCCTGGCCAAGGGTCTCGCGGAGAACCGCCGACTGCCCAAGGACAACGGCATCCAGCGTTACAAGGGTCTGGGCGAGATGGACTACACCGAGCTGTGGGAGACCACCATGGACCCGGAGCACCGCACGCTGCTGCAGGTCACCATGGACGACGCCGCCGCGGCGGACCAGGTGTTCTCGGTCCTCATGGGCGAGGACGTGGAGTCCCGCCGCGAGTTCATCCAGCAGAACGCGAAGGACATCCGCTTCCTGGACATCTGATCATGTGACGCCCGGAATATTCCGGCGCGAGTATGAACGATGATCCCGGGAACGAGAGAAGGAAACAGCAACCCATGAGTGACGAGACGCAGGACGGCAACGGCCCCGTGGACCCGCAGGGCGCACCCGAGGCCGGTGACGGCGTCGTGACCGACGAGGTGGCGATCACGGGCGACCGCGTGGAGCAGATCGATCTCCAGACGGAAATGCAGCGCTCCTACCTGGACTACGCCATGGCGGTGATTGTGGGGCGCGCGCTGCCGGACGTGCGGGACGGTCTCAAGCCCGTGCACCGGCGGGTGCTCTACACAATGTACGACGGCGGTTACCGCCCCGATCGTTCGTTCAACAAGTGCGCGCGCGTGGTGGGCGACGTGATGGGCAACTACCACCCGCACGGTGACTCCGCGATCTACGACGCCCTGGTGCGACTGATCCAGGACTGGATCATGCGCTACCCGCTCGCGCTGGGGCAGGGCAACTTCGGTTCCCCCGGTAATGACGGCGCCGCGGCTCCCCGGTACACCGAGACCAAGATGGCGCCTCTGGCCATGGAGATGGTCCAGGACATCCACGAGGACACCGTGGACTTCCAGGACAACTACGACGGCAAGCAGCAGGAACCCGTGGTGCTGCCCGCGCGGTTCCCCAACCTGCTGGTCAATGGCTCCTCCGGCATCGCGGTGGGCATGGCCACCAACATCCCCCCGCACAACCTGCGCGAGGTCGCGGACGGCGTGCAGTGGTACCTCAAGAACCCGCACGTGGACCGCGAGACCCTGCTCGAAGAACTCATCAAGCGAATCAAGGGTCCGGACTTCCCCTCCGGGGCGCAGATCCTCGGCCACAAGGGCATCGAACAGGCCTACCGCACCGGTCGTGGTTCCATCACGCAGCGCGCGGTGGTCAGTGTGGAGGAGATCCACAACCGCACGTGCCTCGTGGTCACGGAGCTGCCGTACCAGGTCAACCCGGACAACCTGGCCATCAAGATCGCGGACCTCGTCAAGGAAGGGCGGGTCCAGGGCATCGCCGACATGCGCGACGAGACCTCGGGGCGCACGGGTCAGCGGTTGGTGATCGTGCTCAAGCGGGACGCCGTACCCAAGGTCGTGCTCAACAACCTCTACAAGCACACGCAGTTGCAGGAGAACTTCTCCGCGAACATGCTCGCGCTCGTGGACGGGGTGCCCCGGACGCTCTCCCTGGACGCGTTCGTACACCACTGGGTCACCCACCAGATGGAAGTCATCGTCCGGCGCACCACGTACCGCCTCAAGCAGGCGCAGGAGGAAGCGCACATCCTGATCGGTCTGCTCAAGGCCCTGGACGCCCTGGACGAGGTCATCGCCCTGATCCGGCGCTCGCCCACCGTGGAGCAGGCACGCACCGGGCTTATGGAGCTGCTCGAGATCGACGAGGCCCAGGCCCAGGCGATCCTCAACATGCAGTTGCGCCGCCTGGCCGCGCTCGAACGGCAGAAGATCCAGGACCGGCACGCCGAGCTGCAGCGGTTGATCGCCGAGTACGAGTCGATCATCGCGTCCGAGGAGCGTCAGCGCGAGATTATCTCGGAGGAACTGCAGGGCATCGTGGACCACTACGGTGACGACCGCCGCACCGAGGTGCTCTACGGCTTCGACGGGGACGTCTCCATGGAGGACCTCATCCCGCAGGAGCAGGTGGTCGTGACCATCACGCGCGACGGCTATGTCAAGCGAACCCGCGCGGACGAGTACCGCGCTCAGCACCGAGGTGGCCGCGGCATCAAGGGCGCGCAGTTGCGCGGCGACGACGTCGTGGAGCACTTCTTCGTGACGAGCACCCACAACTGGATCCTGTTCTTCACGACCCTCGGGCGCGTCTACCGCGTCAAGGCCTATGAGTTCGTGGAGGCCGGCCGGGACGCCAAGGGCCAGCACGTGGCCAATCTCATGGAGTTCCAGCCCGAGGAACGCATCGCCCAGGTCATGGAGCTGCACTCCTACCAGGACGCCCCGTACCTCGTGCTCGCGACCCGCAACGGGTTGATCAAGAAGTCGCGGCTCACGGACTACGACACCAATCGTTCCGCGGGCGTGATCGCGATCAACCTGCGCGAGAACGACGAGTTGGTCTCGGCCATGCTCGTGAACACCGACGACGACGTCATGCTGATCTCGCGCCTGGGCCAGTCCCTGCGGTTCACCGCTGACGACGACGCCCTGCGCCCCATGGGTCGCGCGACCTCCGGTGTCACGGGCATGAAGTTCCGCCCCGGGGACGAGTTGCTCTCCGCCAACGTGGTCAGCGACGACTCCTACGTGTTCGTGGTGACCGAGGGCGGCTACGCCAAGCGCACGAGCGTCCAGGAGTACCGCGTGCAGGGCCGCGGTGGCCTGGGCATCAAGGTTGCCAAACTCGCCGAGGTCCGCGGTGGCCAGGTGGGCGGGCTGATCGTGGGCGAGAACGACGAGGTGCTCGTGGTCATGGAGAGCGGCAAGGTCGTGCGCTCCAACGTGAGCGAGGTCCCCGCCCGCGGCCGTGACACGATGGGTGTGATCTTCGCCAAGCCGGGTCCCAACGACGCCATCGTGGGGGTCGCCCGCAACGCCGAGCGGGAGATCGAGAAGGAGGTCGCGGAGGAGGACGCCGCCGAGGCCACCGGGCCGAGCGACGTCGCCCCCGGCTCCGCGATGGACTCCCCCGAAGTCACGACCGCGGACGTCCCCGCGGGCCAGGACGGTGCCGACGCCGCTGCGCCGGTCGGTGACGACGATGCAGTAGCGTTGGAGCACAACGACAACGGAGGTGACGCATGAGCGCGAGCTCAGCCTCGAAGGCGGGCCAGCCCGTGAAGACTTCTTCCCCCCAGAAGCCGTCCCCGCAGAGCGCCAAGAGCTCCGGCAAGGGACTCGTGCGACCCGCCCCCCGGGCCAAGGTGCGCCGCGCACGGCTCGTGGTGTCCAAGGTGGACACGTGGTCCGTGCTCAAGCTGGCCTTCCTGCTCTCCGTGGCGCTCGGGATCATCACGGTCGTGGCGTCCCTGGTGCTGTGGATCGTGCTGAGCCTCACCGGGCTGTTCGACGGGATCAACGAACTGCTGTCCATGCTCGGCGGCAGCGCCGGGGGAGCGGACATCAAGCGGTTCCTCTCGCTCGGCAACGTGGCCCTGTTCGCCACGATCATCTCCGTGGTCAACGTCATCCTGCTGACCGTGCTGTCCGTGCTCGGGGCGCTCGTGTACAACATCGCGGCGTCCCTGATCGGGGGCATCGGGGTGACCCTGACCGACGACTGATCCCGCGGTCCGTCCGATTTTGTGCGGCGGATGAAACTCCGGTAAAGTCTTGGCGTGGCCGATCAGAGGACGATTCTGGCGGTGCACGCTGAGGGCGTATAGCTCAGACGGTTAGAGCGCTTCGCTGATAACGAAGAGGTCCCAGGTTCAATTCCTGGTACGCCCACCCATCGAATTCCCGCCAACCGCGAGATGATCTCGTTCGGAGGGTCCCCATGAAGGCACGAATCGCAGCCCTGGCCGCACTGGCCGGCTTGTCCGTGGCAGCCTTCAAGTCCTGGCGCGAGGCGGAAGCCAAACGAGAGGCGTGGAATTCGGCCGTGGACCCCGTGGACTGACCGTCCCGGTACCGCGATCCGCGTTCGGCAGGATCAGCACCACAACTGAACACGGGGCCTTAGCTCAGTTGGTAGAGCGCCGCCTTTGCAAGGCGGATGTCAGGAGTTCGAATCTCCTAGGCTCCACACCCGAGAACCCCCGGGGACCGCAGCGCCGGTCCCCGGGGGTTCCTTCGTGCCGGGCCTGTTCCTGGTCCGTGCTCATCCGCTTTCATCCGGTTCGTCCTGGCCCGGTTCCTCCTGTCCCCGGCCTTGCGTGCGCGTCCCCGGTCCTCGGCGGGGACACACCAGCCATACTTCGCCACCGAAGGAGTGTGGCGCACCCCGCGTGAAAGACTGCATGAGCACAACTGTGACCTGATTCATGCCCGAAGTGTGGAGCCCCCGATGCGCGACAAGACCCCGCTGCAACCCCTTCCGTCCATCGACCCCGATGAGTCGTTGGAGAAGGTCAAACGGTGGCAGCTGATCGGTCCCGGTCTCGTGGTGGCGGCCACGGGCGTGGGTGCCGCGGACATGGTGGCCACGCTGACCGCCGGCTCGCGCTACGGCTACACCCTGTTGTGGGCGGTCATCGCGGGCACGATCATGAAGATTGTGCTCGTGGAGGGCGCCGGTCGGTACTCGCTCGCGAGCGGGCGCACCATTTTCGAGGGTTGGCGCTCCCTGGGCCGGTGGACGTCCTGGTACTTCGGTCCGTACATCCTGATCTGGGGATTCGTGTACGGCGCCACGGCCATGTCGTCCTCCGCCCTGCCGCTCGCCGCGCTGTTCCCCATCCTGCCCCTGTGGGCGTGGGCCATCCTCATGGGCCTGATCGGGTTCGTGATCGTGTGGGCGGGGCGCTACGCGGTGATCGAGAAGATCACCGCGGCCATGGTGGGGATCATGTTCCTGGTCATGGTGGGGCTCGCGATCATCACCCTGCCCAA
>NZ_DDIY01000001.1:36770-71543 GCF_002338785.1 Kocuria sp. UBA1838
TACTGGCTGCGGGAGAAGGGCTGGCACCAACCGCGGTGGATGCGCGTGATGCAGCTCGACAACACCGTGGCCTACACCGTGACCGGTATCTTCGTGCTCGCGATGCTCGTGGTGGGTGCCGAGGTCCTCTACTCCGCCGGCTACGCCATCAGCGCCGGGGACAAGGGCCTGCTGGACCTGGACCGGGTGCTGCGCGACCGCTACGGGGACGTCATCGGCATCGCGTTCCTCGTGGGGTTCTGGGCGGCCTCGTTCTCCTCCGTGGTGGGTGTGTGGTCCGGGGTGTCCCTCATGTTCGCGGACTACTGGGGCAACATCCGCAAGAAGCCCAGCGGCCACCCGGACACCCGCAACGGCGGGAAGTACTTCAAGTTCTACCTGCTGTGGCTCACGTTCCCGCCCATGCTCCTGCTCCTGTTGGACCGGCCCGTGTTCCTCATCCTGCTCTACGGCGTGCTCGGGGCACTGTTCATGCCGTTCCTGGCGGTCACGCTGCTGGGACTGCTCAACACGTCCCGCACGCCCAAGCGCTGGCGCAACGGTGTGTTCACCAACGCGGTCCTGGTGGTCTGCGCCGTGCTGTTCATCATCCTGGGCGTCTACCAGATGTGGGACACGGTCTCCGACATCTTCTCCTGAGCCCACCGCACGGGGCCGCGGGTCTCCCGGCGCGGCCCGTGCGTTCGCAACGAACGACTCATGCGTTCCTTCCATGTAGCCCGTGCGCTCGCCACGCACGGGTTCGTGTGTTCATTCCGGTACGACGACGGCGCCGCACCCCCGAAGGGATGCGGCGCCGTCGTCGTGCGGGTCACGCGCGGTCGACGCGCGAGAACCGGCTCAGTGCTTGGGATCGCCCGCGTTGTGCTTGGAGCGGTTGTCCGGGGTGCCCATGTCGTCCGTCTTGGAGCCCTTGATCTGCTCCTTGACCTCGTTCACGGTCTGCTTGGCGTCCTCGGCCACGGACTTCACGCTGTCCGAGGCGCGGTGGGCGGCCTGGGACGCGGTGCCCGCCTTCTGGGCGGAGGAGGTGGGGTCCTTGACGTCGTCTACCTTCACACCGGTGCCGGCGGCGACCGTGGAGCTCGTGTTGACCGGGGAAGCCGAGACACGCGGGGAGGCCGTGACGGGGGTCTTCCAGGGGTCCTGCACCGGGCGGGACGCGCGCCACGCGGCCACACCGGCCACGCCACCGGCGGCGAGGAGACCGAGGAGCAGCAGACCCTTGTGGCCACCCTGGGCCTTCTTCTGCTGCTTGGCGTATTCCTTGGCCGAGTTCTTCGCGGCCTTCTGGATGCGCTTGACGGTCTTCTTGTCACCGGTCAGCTTGGCCACGAGGGCGTCGAACTGGTCCGAGGTGTCCGCGTGGGCGACCTTGGAGGCCAGCGCGGCCACGGCACCGGAGTATTTGTCCTGCGCCACGGCACGGCCCTCGGCGGTCTTTTTGGCGGCCTTCGCGGCCAGGGGGGCGGCGGCAGCGGCACCGGCAGCCTTGGCCTTCTCGCCGCGGTGCTTGATGTCCTCACCGAGGTTCTGCGCCTTGCCCAGACCGTCCTGGACGTAGGGACCCGTGGCCTCCACACCGCTCGCGAGGGCGGACGCACCCGCCTGCACGCCGTGCTGCAGCTTCTCCCCGAGCTCACCGATCTCGCTGGAGAGCCAGTCCCCAGCGCTGACGACCTTGGACTCGGCGTTCTTCCGGGCGTGCTCGGTCTGCTTCTGGGCCTTGCTCTTGAACAAGCTCATTGTGTGTCCCTCCTACAGTGGTGACCGTAAAAATCTCCACCTTCAGCATACGGTCTGACAACCCCGGGATTCCCGGGGAAAAGCGACACCCCAGCCCTTTTCACTGTGCGCTGAACACCTCGGGAGCGTTCTGCCGGCCCCGAGGACGCCGTGCCACAATGTGAATCATGACTTCCGCTATCGCCACGCACAAGGCCACCATCCACACCAACCACGGGGACATCGTGGTGGACCTTTTCGGCAACCACGCGCCCAAGACGGTCAAGAACTTCGTGGGTCTCTCGGACGGCACCCAGGAATGGGCGGACCCCCGCACGGGTGAGAAGCAGAACGGCCCGCTCTACAAGGACGTCGTCTTCCACCGCATCATCAAGGACTTCATGATCCAGGGCGGGGACCCGCTGGGCCAGGGCATCGGTGGCCCGGGCTACAACTTCGACGACGAGATCAGCCCCGAACTGAACTTCAACGCCCCGTACATGCTGGCCATGGCCAACGCCGGTACCCGCAACGGCCGCGGCACCAACGGCTCCCAGTTCTTCATCACCACCGCGCCCACCACGTGGCTGCAGGGCAAGCACACCATCTTCGGTGAGGTCGCGGACGACGAGTCCAAGAAGGTCGTGGACGAGCTCAACAACGTGCGCACCGGCGGCCAGGACCGCCCCGTGGAGGACTGCGTGATCACCTCCATCGACATCGAGAAGCTCTGACCCGCAGCTTTCACGCCCGGCACGAAGCCCACCCGGTCCCCGGGTGGGCTTCGTCCGTATTCGAGCCCCGTCCAGCCGCCCCGCCCACTCCCGGAGGATGACCATGACCCACCACCCCGACGACCCGCCGGACCAAGGACGGCCCGCCGGCGCCCCGGACGGTCCCGCCCCGTGGAGCGGCGCGCCCGTTCCCGCCCCGCGGTACGGGCAGTACGTCCACGGTCAGCAGTCCGCCCACCCGGGTGGCGCGCCACGCGGCGGGTACGACGGCGCTGCGCCGCGCCGTCGTCGCAGCCCCCAGCGCGTCGGGGGCATGCCCGTGACGTGGACGCTCATCGGGATCTGCGTGGTCATGTGGGGCCTGCAGTGGCTCACGAGCCTGTTCACGCCCTACAGCCTGACGAGCATCCTGGGATACGCTCCCTCACTCACGGACACCCAGCCGTGGCGGATGCTCACGAGCGGTTTCGTCCACGCGATGCCCTCACCGCTGCACCTACTGCTCAACATGTACACGCTCTATCTCTTCGGTCGGATGCTCGAGCCGCTGCTGGGGACCTGGCGGATGGCCGTCCTGTTCGTGGTGTCCGTGCTGGGCGGATCCGTGGGAGTGCTGTTGCTCGGTAATCCGTGGGTGCTCGTCATCGGGGCGTCCGGCGGCGTCTTCGGGCTCTTCGGCGCCATGTTCGTGTTCATGCGCCACTTCAAGAACAACATCACGCCCATCGCGGTGTTGATCGCGATCAACCTGGCTTTCGGTTTCCTGGTGGGCGGCATCGCCTGGCAGGCTCACGTGGGCGGGTTGATCGCCGGTGGTCTCGTGGCGCTCGCCATGCTGCCGGGGTTGCGTCGCCGACTCTGACCGGGCCCGGCCGTAAGCAGGGAAAGCTCTCCCGTTCCGCCGGATCCGGGTCGGGGCTCGCACTCTGATCCGGGCGTCCCAATGGCTGTCCACAGGGGTTGTCCACACCTGTTAACAACTTACAGATGTGTAATTCCACAACTGTGAACACCCCTGTGGATACCGCGACAGCGCGCTGGGACTGCCCTGGAGGGGACATGTCGATCGCGATATGCACAAGGTTCTCCACACCTGTGGATAATTTTCGTGCACGGGGTGGGGACAGTTCACGATCGTGACCTCACCCACACGTGTGCGGGCTCGTGAATAAATCGCGCGTGCACCGTGTTGTACTGATCCTGTCCCCGCCCGGGTGCTGCCCGAATGGTCCGCCCGCGCGGTTCATCCGCTACGAGCGCCTGCGCGGTGCGCTGTCATAGGCCACGGACCGATCGCTACGGCCTCTGCGGCCACTCGCCCGCATCCCTCTGGGGAGCCCCACCTGCGAATCCTCGAAAGGTCGCGCGTCCATGTCCCAGTTGACCCCCGCCCGTCGAAGACTCGCGCTGTTCGCCCTGGCCCTGGGCGGTTTCGGCATCGGCTGCACGGAATTCGCGTCCATGGGACTGTTGCCCCAGATCGCTCAGAACCTCCTGCCCGATCTCTACGGTGCGTCCTCTGAGACCGGGATCGCACGCGCCGGGTGGCTCGTGAGCGCGTACGCCATAGGTGTCGTGGTCGGGGCCCCGGTCATCTCCTTCTTCGCCGCGAAGTCCTCCCGCACCATGATGCTGCTCGTGATGGCCGCGGCACTGCTCATGGGCAACCTCGCCTCTGCAATCGTGCCCACGTTCGAGTCCCTCCTGGTGATGCGGTTCCTCGCGGGTATTCCCCATGGCGCATACTTCGGTCTGGCGTCCCTCGTGGCCGCCACCGTGATGGGTCCGGGGAACCAGGCCAAGGGTGTGGCACTTGCTTTATCGGGGCTCACGGTCGCCAACGTCGTAGGTGTCCCCGTGATGACGGCGGTCGGTCAGGCCTACGGCTGGCGCATGGCATACGTCGCGGTGGCCGTGGTCTTCGCGGTCACTGCGATCGGCGTGTGGCTGACCGTCCCCCACCAGGACCGGGTGGTCGGAGCGAACCGGCGCCGTGAACTGCGGGCGTTCCGGCTGCCGCAGGTGTGGATCGTCATGGGGATCGCGGGGATCGGTTTCGGCGGGTTCTTCGCGATCTACAGCTACCTGACCCAGATGAGCCGTGAGCTGGCGGGGCTGTCCGGCGCCGGCATCCCGTGGTTGCTCGCGGTCGTGGGAATCGGCATGACCCTGGGCAACATCCTGGGCGGGATCAGCGCGGACCGCAGTGCCCGGCGCACCATGGCCGTGGGTTTCCCGGCGCTCACCGCGGCACTGTTGCTCGTGGGGGCGCTCGCGGGATCCCCCGTGGGGATCTTCGTGGCCGGGTTCCTCATGGCACTGGCCAACTCGTTCATCATGCCCAGCATCCAGAGCTGGCTCATCACGGCGGCGGGGCCCGCCCAGCTCATGGGCGCATCGCTTAACCACGCGGCGTTCAATGTGGCCAACTCGATCGGGGCCCTGCTGGGCGGTGCGGTGATCTCCGCCGGTTTCGGCTACCGCTCCCCGGCCCTCGTGGCGGCCGCGCTGGCCGTGATCGGAGGTCTCCTCGCGCTCGCGGGTGTCAAGCGCCAGAAGGCGGACCGGCGGCGTCGGCTCGAGGCCGGCCTCCCGGTGACGGCCTCGCAACAGGCCGTCTGACGCCCCACCCGCGCGGGATGGACCTGTTGCGTCAGCGCTCGCTCGCGGTGGACACCGTGCGCCGCGTGTTGACCGGGCAGGGCTACCGCGAGGTCGAGACACCGGTGCTGAACACGGTGCACGGCGGGGCCTCGGCGCGCCCGTTCCGCACGTACATCAACGCGTACGGGATGGACCTCACGCTGCGGATCGCACCCGAGCTGTACCTCAAGCGACTGCTCGTGGCGGGCAGCGGGCCCATCTTCGAGGTAGCCCGCAACTTTCGCAACGAGGGCGCGGACGCGACCCACAACCCGGAGTTCACCGCGCTCGAGGCGTACCACCCGTTCGCGGATTACACGGTCATGCGCGAGCTGACCGAGACGATGATCAAGACGGTGGCCCAGGCGTTGCACGGTACCCAAGTGCTGCCCCTGTACGACGTGCACAACCCCGACGCCGTGCCCGTGCTGACCGACGTGTCCGGGCCGTGGCCCGTGATCGCCGTGACGGATGCGGTGAGCAAGGCGGCGGGACGGCGGATCTCGATCGAGTCGGACTTCGAGACCCTGCTCGCAGTGGCCGCGCAGCACGACGTGGAGATCGGTCCGGGCATGGGCCCCGGGGCGGTGCTCGAGAGCCTCTATGAGGAGCTCGTGGAACCGCACACCGTGTTCCCCACATTTTACTGCGACTTCCCGGAGGAGACCTCCCCGCTGACCGCACCCCACCGCTCCGAGCGCGGGCTCGTGGAACGCTGGGGCCTGGTGGTCAACGGCATGGAAGTCGGTACGGCGTACTCCGAGCTGACCGACCCGGTGGTCCAGCGCCGCCGGCTCACGGAGCAGTCGCTCAAGGCCGCCGCGGGGGACCTCGAGGCCATGCAGGTGGACAATGATTTCCTGGACGCCCTGGAGGTGGGCATGCCCCCGGCCGGTGGCATGGGGATCGGGCTGGACCGGTTGGTCATGCTCATGACCGCCACGACCATCCGCGACGTCCTGAGTTTCCCGTTCGTGAAGCCGCAGCAGCCGTGATCGCGCCCCGCGCGACCCCGGTTGCGGGCACACCGCGGGACGAACGAGCTACCCCGGGCGAGCGCCGTCGTCCGGGGAGGAACAGGACCGTGGTGCGCGGCACCCGGCCCACGAGGAGAAGAGTGGGTCACCATGACGCTTGAACTGCTGCACACCGCGGGAACGCTGATCCCGCAGCTGCCACCGCTAGGCGATCCCGCCCAACTGCTCGAGCAGCTGGGGCCGTGGGCGCTCGCCGGGACCACCCTGATGGTGTTCGTGGAATCGGGGCTGTTGTTCCCGTTCCTGCCCGGGGACTCCCTGCTGTTCACGGGTGGACTGCTGCACGAGGCGTTGCAGGTCCCGCTGTGGCTCATGATCCTGGTACCGTTCATCGCGGCGGTCGCGGGGGACCAGGTGGGCTACTTCCTGGGTAACCGGTTCGGCCGGCGCTTTTTCTCCGACGACGCCCGGTTCCTGAAGACCTCCTACCTCAACCGCACGGAGGACTTCTTCCTGCGCTACGGCGGCAGGGCGATCGTGCTCGCGCGCTTCGTCCCGATCATCCGCACGTACGTCCCGCTCGTGGCGGGCACGGCGCGCCACCCGTACCGCCGCTTCGTGGGATGGAACGTCCTGGGTGGCTTCCTGTGGGTGACCATCATGGTGGTGGCCGGGTCCCTGCTGGGCGGGATCCCGCTGATCCGTGACCACGTGGACCTGATCGCGATCCTGATCGTGGTGATCTCGGTGATCCCGGTGGCCCTGCAGATCCTCAAGGGGTTCCGGGACCGGGGGCCGCAGGAGAGTGCTACGGGACGATCGTGAACTTGACGTGGCCGTCCCCGCCGCGTTCGACGATCCGCAGCACCTCGCCGGCCTCCTCGAACGGGTATACGGGGCCCAGGCAGTAGTCCACGGTCACCTCGCCGTCGTGGATGCGGCGCACGGCCTTGTGGAAGGATACGAGACCGGGCTCGGACTGGGCGGCCACGGAGGCCAGTTCCTCGTCCGGGACCCGGGCCGTGTGCGCCCCCAGCTCCCGGGCGATCCGCAAGCGTGATTCCTGCTTGTCCGAGACGATCACCTGCTCGAAGCCCCGGCGCAGCGCGTCCTGGCGGAAGAACAGGCCCGCGGAGCCCGCACCCATGATCACGCACGTGCCCGCGTGGCCTCCGGGGCCGGTCACTGCTCGGTCAGGATGGTCCCCTTCTCGAGGACATGGGTTGCGCGCACGATGACTCCTCCACGGCGGGGACGGACAGGCTTCCGTCCTCACCGTATGGCACCGGTGTGGTCCCCGTGACAACGTACCGGTAACCTGTGCGGGTGAAACTTCCCCGGGCCCTGCGGCCGTTCTCGTCACGTGCGTACACGGTGCTCGCCGTGGCCATGTGCATGAGCGTCTTCGGCTCCGGGTTGTGGGCCGTGGCCCTCGTGGCGCGGGTCATGGCGCTCGGGGGTTCCGCGGTGCAACTGTCCCTCGTTATGGCCGCCGGCGCGGTGGGCATGGTGTGCTTCGTGCTGCTCGGCGGGGTCACCGCGGACCGCCTGCCCCTGGGACTCATCCTGCGGTGCGTGGAGGTCACCAACCTGGTCACGGCGTTGACCATCGTGATCCTCATCTGGACCGACACCCTCGCGCTGTGGCACCTCGCGCTCGCCGCGTTCGTCTTCGCCGGCACCGTGGGGTTCTTCTACCCCGCCTACTCCGCGGCCCTGCCCAGGATCCTGCCGCCCGATCAGCTGCTCGCGGCCAACGGCGTGGAGGGCACGGCCCGCCCCCTGCTGCAGATCGCGGCCGGGCCCGCGGTGGGCGGGGTCCTCACGGGCCTGGCCCTCCCGGGGGCGTCCGTCCTGGCGATCGCGGTGTGCCACGCGATCGCGCTGTCCTTCATGCTGCGGTTACGGATCCCGGAGCGCGAGGTCACCGGACCGATCCCTGCGGTGGACGCCGCGCGGCCCTCCGTCCTTCGCGATCTTGTGGACGGGTTCCGGTACTGCGTGCGCACCCCGTGGTTGCTGTGGACGCTCTTGTGGGCCATGAGCGCGGTGTTCCTGTTCATCGGCCCGCTCGAGGTGCTCGTCCCGTTCCTGGTGGTGGACCGGCTGGGCGGATCGCTCGCGAGTTACGGCGCCATGCTGGGGCTGTACGGCGTGTCCACGGCCGTGGGCTCGAGCATCATGGCATCAGTGCAACTGCCCCGCAAGTACCTCACGACCATGGTCTGGCTGTGGGGTTTCGGCACCCTGCCGTTCGGTCTAGTGGGTGGCACCGACTCGTGGTGGGTCATGGCGGCGGCGCTGTGCATCTTCGGGGCCACGGGTGGCGCGGGTCAGGTCATCTGGGGCACGCTCCTGCAACGGCGGGTGCCCGGGCACATGCTGGGGCGGATCTCGTCTCTGGACTTCTTCGTCTCGCTGTCCCTCATGCCCATCTCCATGGCCGTGGCCGGACCCGTCTCGCAGTTGCTGTCACCGGAAGCGATCTTCTGGGGCGTCGCACTGCTGACCCCCACGCTCGGCGTGGTCGCGGTCGTCGTCGGGCGGATGTACCGGGATCAGGCCGCCCACCCCTTGCGGTGATCCTCGCGCGCGTGTCCTGAACGGACGACGCCGCGGTGCCCCTCCCTGGGGACGGGCGACGCGGCGTCGTGACGAGTATTTATATCGGGATCAGTATGCCTTGTTGCGCTGCTGGACGACCAGGTGGATCAACGCGAACGTGTGGTCCTCGTCGATCGCCCTGTAGGCCTGCTCAAGCGCCCCGGGGATCTCGGACTCGCGCTCCACACGCACACCGAAACCGTGGAACGCCGTGGCCATGGCCGCGAAGTCCGGGTTTTTCAGCTGGGTCCCGGAGACGTGGCCCGGGTAGTGCTGTTCCTGGTGGGTACGGATGGTGCCGTACTCCTGGTTGTCCATCACGATGACCAGGGGAGTGGCGCCGTACTGCGCGGCGGTCGCGAGTTCCTGGCCGTTCATGAGGAACTCGCCGTCCCCGGCGATCGAGATCACGCGGCGGCCGGGGTAGTTCAGGGACGCCGCCACAGCGGAGGGGATCGAGTAACCCATGGAGCCGTTGCGCGCGGAGATCATGGACGCGTAGCCGTTCGTGGGGAAGTAGCGGTGGGCCCAGTTGGTGTGCTCGCCCGCGCCGAAGGTGACCATGGCGTCCTCGGGGAGGGTCGCGACGAGGTTCGCCATCATGGTGTCCATCGAGGCCGGGCCGTCCGCGGGGGAGGCGTCCTTGGGGGTGGAGAAATCCACCTGCTGCTGACGCATCCGCGCGCACCACTTCCGCCACACGTCCGAGACGGGCAGGTTCATGCGCACCAGGTCACGCACGAACACGTCCGGCTTGGCCACGATCTGGTAGGTCACCGCGCCGGAACGCCCGCGCATGGAGGGGTCCATGGTCACGATGAAGTTCTTCTTGGTCCAGTCCTGGCGCACCAGGAAGCCGTTGGTGATCACATCACCGGGGACCGTGCCCACGAACACCAGCAGGTCGGTCTCCTCCAGCAGATCGTGGGTGGGCTTGGGGCGGCCGTAACCGATGGGTCCCACGTACGAGGGGGAGTCGAACGGGACGGTGCCCTCGCAGCGCCACTCCGCGGCGGCGGGGATGTGGTGTTCCTCGAGCCACGCGGTGAAATGCTGCGCGCCCTGCGAGGTCCAATCGTTACCACCGAAGACGAACAGGGGCTTCTGGGACTCCTTGAGCGCGGACTCGAGGGCCTTCCAGTCCTCCACGGTCATCCCGCCGCCGGCCACCGGGATCTCCGGGTGCACCGTGGGTTCGATTTGCCGGGTGATGATGTCCTCGGGCAGGCCCACCACCACGGGCCCCGGACGCCCGGAACGCGCGGCGAACATGGCCTCGGCCACGTACTCGGAGGCCCGCTCCGCGTGGTCCAGGACCATCACGCGCTTGGCCCCGGAGGCGAACCACTGATGCGGGTCGAACTCCTGGAACGCTTCCTTCTCACGGTGCTCGAACGGGATGAGTCCCACGAACAACACCATGGGCGTGGAGTCCTGCCACGCGGTGTGCAGGCCCACGTGCGCGTTGGCTGCGCCGGGACCACGGGTCACCATGGCCACGCCCGGGACGTCGTTCATCTTCCCGTCCGCTTCCGCCATGTACGCGGCGCCACCCTCCTGACGGCACACCACAGTGTCGATGGGGGAGTCGTAGAGCCCGTCCAGGACGTCCAGGTAACTCTCGCCGGGGACCACGTAGGCGCGCTCGACCCCGTGCGCCGCGAGGGAATCCACGATCACGTGGCCCGCGGACTTGCGTCCTGAGGTCGAGGAGTCGGTGTGCTGCGTCATGGGAGGCTCTCTTTTCGTCGTTGAATGTGTCGTGCTTCCCGGGCCCCGATGCCCGGGCAGCGGCAAATCTGTCTTGAAAATACCCGAACACCCGACCCCTACCGGTATTACGACGAGCTGTTATCACGGCCGTGAACCCGGTGTGACGATGCCCCGGTGCGCGTGTCACGCGAACCGGGGCATCGGGACGGGGAGAGTGGGATCAGGCGTGCATGTCCTCGAGTTCCACGTTGTTGGTCTCCCGCACCATCTTGATGGTGAAGACCAGGGACACCAGCGCGAAGAACGCGTAGATGCCGTAGGTCAGTCCCAGCGAGAAGTTGGACAGTGAGGGGAAGGAGACGGTCACGGCCCAGTTGGCGATCCACTGCACCGCACCGGCCACGGCCAGCGCCGCGCCGCGGATGCGGTTGGGGAACATCTCACCGAGCAGGACCCACATGAGCGGACCCCACGAGACACCGAAGAACACGACGAACAGGTTGGCGGCGATCAGCGCCACGGGTCCGGCCACGGGGCCGAGCTCGGGGGTGAGCTGGCCGTCCACCATGACCTTGGTGGCAGTCGCGAACACCACGGACATCACACCCAGGGACAGGGCCATGCCGGCGGAGCCCAGGAGCAGCAGCGGTCGGCGCCCGATCCGGTCCACCAGGAAGATGGCCACGATGGTCACCGCCACGTTGACCACGGAGGTGGCCACGGAGATGGTGAACGAATCGGACTCCTTGAAGCCCACTGACTCCCACAACACGTTGGAGTAGTAGAAGATCACGTTGATGCCCACGAACTGCTGCAGGGCGGCCAGGCCGATGCCCACCCACACCACGGGCTTGAGCCCGGCCATGGAACCGCGCAGGTCCGCGAAGCGGGGCTTGCGTTCGTCGTCCACGGTGCTGCGGATCTTGGAAACGCGGGCGTCCACGGCGTCGTCACCGTGGATCCGGGAGAGGACGGCGCGCGCCTCGTCCGGACGACCCACCGAGACCAGGTAGCGCGGCGACTCGGGGATCAGGAACGCGCCGATGCCGTACAGCACGGCGGGCACGGCCATGACCAGGAACATCCAGCGCCACGCGGCCAGCCCGAACCACATCTCGTTGGCGGCGCCACCGGCCCCGTGGGCGAGCAGGGCGTCGATGAGCAGGGACAGGAAGATGCCCAGCACGATACCCATCTGCTGCAGGGAGCCCAGGCGTCCGCGCAGGTGTGCGGGGGAGACCTCCGCGATGTACGCCGGTGCGATCACGGACGCCACGCCCACGCCGATACCGCCCACGACCCGCCAGAACACGAGCCATTCGATGGACTGCGTGAAACCGCAGCCGATCGCCGAGAGCAGGAACAACAGTGCCGCGATCTTCATGATGGGGATGCGCCCCGTGCGGTCCGCGATGCGGGAACCGAAGAACGCACCCACGGCGGCGCCCAGGAGGGCCGCGGCCACCGCGAAGCCCAGGGGCCCCGGACCCACGTCGAACGTGGACTGGATGGAGGAGACCGCACCGTTGATCACGGCGGAGTCGTACCCGAAGAGGAGGCCGCCGAACGCGGCCACGGTGGTGATGCGAATGACCGCGCCGGTGTTCGTCTGATGACGCTCCGGCGAGTGTGCTTGCGCTGGATGGCTCATCCCGCAGCTCCCTTGCTGTATCGAAATTCAACGCTTCCCGCTCCCGGGCATCATGCGTCCCGTTCCGGGGATGTACCGGTCGAGGGGCCCGTACGAGGCGGGTTTTCGTCTCCTGGAACCAGCTCGTGGGACCAGGGAGGGCAGCTGCCGGGGAAGGACAGTGAACCCAGGGTAGGACCCATATCACAAAATGTCCATGAGTCGAAGACAAATTTCCCGCGTGTCGTTTGCGGCGGCCGGCGCGCCCCGGACGTCTTAAACGGGGAGGGACGTCTCGGCCCGCGCACGGATGAGCGCACCCATGAGGTGCGCCCGGGCCCCGAGTTGCGCGGTGACGATCCGCAGCCCGGACACGCAACCGCGCACCGCGTAGCGCTGCACTGCGTCCCGCACGGGATCGAGCAGCAGGTCCTCGGCGCGCGCGAGCTCCCCGCCCACGACCACGAGTTCCGGGTTGAACGCATTGCACAGCTGCGCCACGGCGCCGCCGATCAACCGCCCGGTGTCCGTGATCACCCGGGTGCATCCGGGATCGCCGGCCAGTGCCTCCCGGACCACGTCACCCACGGATTCCACGCGCCGACCCGAGGAGGCCACGACGTCCAGCACGGTCTGGGAGGACACGAAGGTCTCGAGGCACCCTCGGTTGCCGCACCTGCACAGCCCCGCGCGTTCGTCGAGCGTCACGTGGCCGATCTCACCCGCGGACCCGGTGGCCCCGCGGTACAGCCCGCCGCCCAGGATCAGCCCGGCACCCACGCCGTGCGAGAGCTTGAGGTAGGCCATGTGGGCCGTCCCACGCCCCGCGCCGAGCGCGTGCTCGGCCACGGCCCCGGCGTTCGCGTCGTTCTCCACCACGGTGGGACAGCCCAGCGTCCCGGTGGCTAGCGCTCGCAGGTCCAGCCCGGCCCACGCCGGGAGGATGGCCTCCGAACCGAGGCCGCGGCACTCGGCGTCCACGGGCGCGGGAAGGGTGAGCCCCGCGCCCAGGATGCGCTGGGCGGGGACGTCGAGCGAGGTCCGCAACTCGTCGAGGATCTCTCGCGCCCCGGTCAGTACGTCCTCGGCGCGGTGCCCGGCCGGGAGGTCGATGCGCCGCTGCGCGCGGACGTCCAGGTTCAGGTCGGCCACGGCCACGCTCGCGTGGCGGTGGCCCACGTCCACTCCCACCAGGTAGCCGGCGCTCTCACTGAAGTGCACGCGCTGCCCGCGCCGCCCGCCGTGCTCGGGTTCCATGGCGAGCAGGTCGCACGCGGTGAGCTCGTGGACGATGGACGAAACCGTCGACGGCGCCAGGGCCGTCTCCCGCGCGATGCTCGCCTGGGTCGCCGCACCCAGCTCGCGCACCGCGTCCACGACCCTGCGGCGATTGGCCAGGCGCAGTGCGGCCTGCGATCCCGGGGCGGGCAGTTGCGCGGAGGCAGGCTGCGGCGAGGACGGGTGTGTGGAGGGCGGGCCGACCTGCGCCCGAGACTCTCGCGTGGAGCGCGGGGGTGGGGGTGTGGACGCCATCGTCTCTTCCCTTCTCGAACGTTTCTTGAGGGCTGAGTGTAGTCAGTATTCGGGAAATGAACTTTTTGGGCGCCCGTGACGGTGTCCGCGGAAGAAAAATCACATGACTGGATTACGCATCCCCATCGAATATATTCCGATCAAATCATGCAACCATAAAAAAGTGTTTTCGGATTACGTGTTTCACGTGAAACCTCGTTCTCAGCCCGCGGGGCACGGTGCGCCCGCGCAGCGACGCCGACCCTGGAACACCCTGGAACTCCGCGTCTGGGACGCCACACCGCGTGCGACACGCCCACTTCAGGAATCGTTGAGTGTCTCGTGTCACCATTGACACATGACCTATCCGGCGCAGCACACTTCCCCCTCGCCGGGCGGGTCCCCGTGGCGGTTGCCGCAGTTGCGTCACCGAGTGGCCGTTCCCTTGGTCACGGTGTTGCTGACGGCAACCCTTGGGCGTCTGGTGGTGTTGTCACCGCAGATCACCCACGGGGAGACCGCGTTGCTCGAGGGGCTCTCCCAGCATCGCAACGTTCTTCTGGACGCGGTGGCCACCGCGGTGCAGTACGCACTGTCCAACGGCGCGGTGATATTGATCATCGCCGCCGTCATCGGGTGGCTGGCCGTCCTCAGACGCCGCCCCCTCGACGCCACCGGGTTCGGCATCACCGCCCTCGCCGGATGGGGTGCCGTGGGTCTGGTCAAGGTGTTCGTGGAGCGGCCGCGTCCCACGTTCCTGAGCGGAGAGGCCCTCGCACCGGTCACCGGCTCCATGTCCTTCCCGTCCTCGCACACGGGTGCGGTCATGGCGATCGCGCTGGCCATGGGTCTCGTGGCCTCCCGCCGTTCCTCGCGGCGTCGGATCGCGTTGCTCGGCACGCTGGCCGTGGTGATCGTCGGGGCCGCCCGCATGTACTCGGGCGCGCATTACCCGTTGGACGTCCTGGCCGCCGTGCCCGTGGCCTGGGCAGGGGTCATGGCCGGGTGCGCCCTGGCCAACAAGGTGGTGCCCGCTCTCGCCTTTGGGTTCTCGTGGCGTCAGGCCGGGATGTCCCAACCCGCACCCGCGACCATGCGCGGCGCCGGCTCCACGACGACAACCGAGCCCGCGCCGTCGTACCGGCCCGCGCGGGGCAGTACCGCTCTGGACGGCGCCGCGCGGCACGACGAGCGGACCGACCGCGCGGCCTGAGCGTCCTTTCCATCACGTACCACCCACGACGGCGGGCCGGACCTTGGGGTCCGGCCCGCCGTTCCACGGGGCGATGGCTGGTGGCTCGCGTGGTCACTCCCCGTCAGGGCCGCTGGCGCGTGACGGGAAACGGTCGACGTCGCTCACTCAGGCGGCGTCGTACCCCGCCTTCACACACAGCACAGGGCACCCGGCCTCGAGCAGCAGCCGCTGCGTGGTGGGGGCCATGATCAACTTGCCCACCGGAGTGCGCCGGCGTGTCCCGATCACGAGCAGAGCGGTCCGGTCGCGATCGGTGGCCTCGAGGATGACGTCCGCCGGATCGGCGTCGTGCGCCACGGGGACCAGTTCGTAGGACACGCCGCTCTCGTCGAGCGCGGCGCGGTCCTCACTCATGGCGGCTTCGGTGTCCTCGGGGCCGGTATGCCGCCCCCAGCGCTTGGCGTGATGGCCCTGGACCACCACGAGGTCCGCCGAACGCAGGGTGGCCTCGGTGATCCCGGCGCGCAGGGCGGCCCGGCCGGCGGGGGTGGGTAAGTATCCGACAACGATGTTCATGACGTCTCCGGGTCCGTGAGCGGGTGGGTGGGGGAGTGGACTCAGCGGTCCACGTCCTCCAGGTTGGCGAGGTCCTCGGGGCGATGGAAGCGGGTGCGGCGACCCGTGAACAGGCGGGCGTACAGGAAGTTCAGCAACCACAGGACCAGGCCCAGGGCGATCAGGACGAGCGCGATCTGGTACTCGATGACGTCCTGCGCCCACGGCCCCAGCAGGAACGCGCACGTGATGGCGCCCAGGTAGGGCAGGACGCGCGGGGCGTGGAAATAGTCGTGACCCTCCTGGGAGTGGTCACGGCGCAGGATCACGGCGGCCACATTGACCACCGTGAACACGGCGAGCAACAGCAACGCGGTGGTGCCGCCCAATGCCGCGGCGGTGCCCTTACCCATCGCGTTGTTCACCAGGATGATGAGCACCATGCCCAGTACGGTGGTGAAGATGATCGCGGCCCAGGGGGTGCGACGCCCGGGGAGCACCTTGCCCAGGAAGCCCGGGATCACGCCCTGCCGCGCCATGCCGTAGAGCAGGCGCGAGGCCATGAGCATGTTGATCAATGCGGTGTTGGCGACCGCGAAGATGGTCAGGAACGGGTAAATGGTGTCGATCGGCAGACCAGGGGCACCGATGCGCACCACGTCCAGCAGCGGGGTCGTGGACTGTCCCAGTTCACCTATGGGCACGATCGCCACCGTGAACACGGACACCAGCACGTAGATCACGCCGGTGATGCACAGGCCCAGCAGCATCACGCGCGGGAAGTTGCGCGTGGGGTCCTTGGTCTCCTCGACCATGTTGACCGAGTCCTCGAAGCCCACGAAGGAGAAGAACGCGAGGGACGTGACGGCGGTCAGGGCCAGAAACATGCCCTTGTCGTCCGAGGTCTCGAAGATCACCGTGCGGCTAAAGTCCGCGCTGCCCTGGGCCGCGGCCCAGAACCCGACCAGGATCACGATCAGCAGGCCGGTGAGTTCGATGCACGTGAGCACCACGTTGAGCTTGACCGATTCGGACACCCCGCGCAGGTTGACCAGCGCGAGGATCGCCAGGAAGGCCACGGCCACGATGGTGATTCCCAGCGGGCCCACGTCCAGGTGGAAACCCTTGGCGAAGTTGGAGGCCACGGTGCTGGATGCCGTGGCGGCGGAGGTCAGTCCCGAGCACAGCACGGCGAACGTCACGAGAAACGTGAGGAAGTGGATCCCGAACGCCTTGTGCGTGTAGAGCGCCGCACCCGAGGCCCCGGGGTACTTGGTCACGAGTTCCAGGTAGGAGAACGCGGTGATCGTGGCCACCACGAACGCGATGAGAATGGGTGCCCACGCGGCGCCGCCGATCTCACCGGCGATGTTGCCGGTCAGCGCGTAGACGCCCGTGCCCAGGATGTCCCCCACGATGAACAGGAGCAACAATCCCGGACCCATGACCCGCTTCAGCTCATGCCCGCCCCCCGAGGACGCGGGTGCCCCGGCGGCGCCGGATGCGCCCGGTGTCCGACTGCTCGCCGTGGATGACGAGGTGACATCCTTCGACGCTGGTGAATCGCTCATGGTTTCCTCCGCGGATCGGCCTCGTGCAGCCGCTGACTGGCACCGGTTTCCGATGACATGGATGTGACCCGCGGCTCATGCGTACAGGTAACCATAAAGGATGCGGTCCGGGTGGTGGGAGCACCGGACGACCCGGCGCGGCGAGCCGTGCCGGGGAAGGGCGCGGGCGACGTCGTCGTCCGGTACGACGACGCGTCCCGCACCCGCCGCTGCGGATACGAGGCGCACGCCCAGGGAAGGGTGAACTCAGCGAATGCCGCGCATCAGCTTCAGGATGGGCTTGGACGCGAGGAGCATCACGACGCCGAGCACGATGGTGATCGCGCCCATGGTGCCGAAGTACCCCACTTCGTTGTCCGCGGAGTAGAACTCCGCGAGCGAGCCCGACAGCGCGGTACCCAGGGCCACGGAGAGGTTGTACAGCGCGATCATCTGTACGGGGAACTTCCGCGGCGCGAGCTTGGTGGCCAGGGACAGGCCCACCAGGGAGAGGAACAGCTCGCCCAGGGTGGCGAAGAACAGCACGAGCACGATCCACCCGATGAACACGGACGGCGTGTGTGCCTGCGTCACGAAGGTGAGGAACGCCACGCCGATCAGCAGCAGCGCCACACCGAACTTCACGGGGGTGCTCGGCTGGCGGGTGCCCAGCTTGGTCCACGCTGCCGCGAACACCATGCCCAGCAGGACGATGAACACAGGGTTGATGGACTGGGTCAGCGAGGGCTTGAAATCGAAGCCCCACAGGTTGAGGTTCAGCCGGGTGTCCGCGTAGATGGCGAGCACGGTGAACTGCTGCTGGAACAGCGAGAAGAATGCCGCGGTGGCAATGAACAGGGGGATGAACGCGATCACCCGGGAGTGCTCGTCCGGGGAGAGCTCCTTGTCACGCAGCATGGTCACGAACAGCGCCACGGCGGAGACCACCACCACGAGGATCACGGCGTTGGAGAGGTTCCCGGGGTTGAGGACGCCGGTGAGCAGCAGCACCACCACGAGCACCACGGCCGCCAGGACGATGCCGATCCACTTGCCGTACTGCGAGCGGGGCAGCGGGTTGGCCACGGTGTGCACCGTGGCGGGCAGACCCTTGCGGGTGAGGGTGTACTGCACCAGGCCGAAGGCCATGAAGATCGCGGCGAGACCGAAGCCCATGTGGAAGCCCCACTTGGCCCACGCGAAGCCGGTGAGCAGGGGGCCGAACAGGCCACCAATGTTCACACCCATGTAGTAGATGGAGAAACCCGCGTCACGGCGGGGGTCGTCACGCTCGTAGAGGGTTCCCACGAGGTTCACGCACGTGGTCTTCAGACCGCCGGAACCCACAGCGATGCACAGCAGGCCGATGGTCAGGCCGAGAACGCTCGGAATCAGGGCCAGGGCGATGTGGCCCGCCATGATGAGCACCGCCGAGGCGAGCATGGTGCGCTCGGAGCCCAGCAGTCGGTCCGCGATCCAGCCGCCCAGGATGGAGCACAGGTACACGGTGCCGCCGTAGGCACCCACGATCCCGGCGGCCACGCCCTTGTCGATGCCCAGACCGCCGTCCGAGACGGCGTAGTACATGTAGTACAGGACCAGGGCCTGCATGCCGTAGAAGGAGAAGCGCTCCCACATCTCCACCGAAAAGAGGTTGGCCAGCATTCCGGGCTGGCCGAAGAAGGTTTTTCTGCCCGCGGGGTTGTGCGGGTCGAGGGCTGGCTGGGGTGTGGCCGCCGCGGTGTGCGCGCGGCTGCCGTCCGGGCTGTTCTGACTCATAACAGTCCATGATGCACCCCCGGGCTGGGTGCCCGGGCCTGCGACGCACCACGGGAACGGCCCCGGGTCCTCCTGCCAGAGTCCCGGGGCCATTGCTCCGCGCCGAACGGCGTGGTCAGCGCGTCAGGCGTGAGCGCCGGACGGGGGCGCCGACGGCGCCGCGTCACCTCGGGTGGGCGGCGGCTGGGCCGTGGGCGGTCACCCGGTCAGTCGTTGAAGTCAGCCGGGTCCGAGCCCAGTCGACCGTCCTCGCGGGTGAGGCCGTTGATCTCCTCGATCTCCTCCGTTGTGAGGGTGACCTGCTGGGCGTCCCAGTTCTGCTGGATGCGCTCCGGGGTTACGGACTTGGGGAACACCACGTTGCCCAGGGCCAGGTGCCACGCGATGATGACCTGCGCGGGGGTGGCGTCGTGGGCGCGGGCGATCTCACCGATGGTCTCGTCCTGCAGCTCCGCCTTGCCCTGGCCCAGCGGGGACCACGCCTCTGTGAGAATGCCGTTGCGGGCATCCATCTCGCGCATGTGCTGCTGGTTGAAGGAGGGGTGCAGCTCGATCTGGTGCACGGCGGGGACCACCCCGGTGTCCACGACATCCTGCAGGGCCTTCTCCGTGAAGTTGGAGACGCCGATGGAGCGCGCCTTGCCGGAGTCCTTGATCTCCTGGAACGCCTTCCAGGTCTCCAGGTACTTGCCTTTCTTCGGCTGCGACCAGTGGATGAGGTAGAGGTCCACGTAGTCCAGGCCGAGGCGTTCGAGGGACGCGTCGATGGCCTGGAGGGCGGAGTCGTGGCCCTGGTTGTCGTTCCACAGCTTGGTGGTCACGAAGAGCTCCTCGCGGGGGATGCCGCTCTTGGCGATCGCGCGACCCACGCCCTCCTCGTTGCCGTAGATCTCGGCGGTGTCGATGTGGCGGAAGCCCACCTGCAGGGCCTTGGCCACCACGTCCTCTGCAACATCGGGCTCCACCTGCCACACGCCGAAGCCGAGCTGCGGGATGGAGTGGCCGTCGTTGAGCTGAAGTGTCTGGTTCTTGGACATTCTGGTGGATCCTTTCTGTGACAACTACTCCCAGTGAACTGCTGCGCCGCGGATCTGACAAGCCGTTAAGTTCTTGGTGAAGTCCCTGGCCGGGGCCGGATCCCGCGCGGGGCGCGGGGGGAAACATGATCAAATAGGGGACATGAAGTTCAACTTCCGGCGCGTCAAATCCCCCGCTTACCTCACGTCCGTGGGTCTCCTGCTCATCGGTCTGCTGTTCGCCCTGGCCTCGGTGGCCGTGGCCGCCTGGATCTTCTTCCTCCTGGGTATCGCCCTGAACGTGGTGACCGTGAGCGTCACGAACGTTCCCGATTCCTCGTCCCGCGCCCGCGGTGCCGGCACCCGGGTGGTCGTGGAGCCCGAGGCGGACACCGAGCAGCACGCGGCGGTCCCGCCCGCCGGATCGTCTCCCGCGGGTTCGTCGTCCCTGCGCCGGGACGAGGAGTGGGTCCGGGACGCACACGAGGGTTCCCGCCAATGACCCTGCCCCGGCAGTGTGCCGTCGTTCCGCAGCACCGGAGCTGATGACGACGGCGCGGTATGGGACCCTGCCCCGCGGTCAGTTCATGGCCGCGGCACGGTAGATCTGCTGCACCGTCAGTTCGGGCAACCGGGTTTCGATCCCCACCGTGTTCTCCGGGTCCGAGCGCAGGTAGCGCACCGGCCCGTGCGATCCCACGGTGAGCTTCTCGGCGTCAGCCAGTGCGTAGACCGCGTCCAGCACGGCGGTGAACGCCGGGCCCTGCGTGGGGTTCACGCGCAGGGTGAGGTGGGCGGTCACGGTGTCCGAGACGCCGTTCTCGTCGAAGGGGGACTCCACGTCCAGCTCGCGTACGATGCCCACACCGTGGCCGATCACCCCCGGCAACCGCGCGGCCAGGTGGCCCCGGGCGCGGGCGAACGCGCCCCGCAGCACCGCGACCCAGGACAGCGCGGCCAGGACGAGCACCACCGCGATGACCCCGAGCCACAACCCATTGCGGGTGTCCGTGTACCGGATGGCGCTGAGCACCACCACGAGCGCGGAGATCAGGGGGATTACGAGCAGCAGGGAGGCCGTGAGCTTCTCGCGCAGGGTGGGCTTGGCGGAGAGGTCGGGATCGGCCCCCGGGGCCCCGGTGCCGGTACCCGCGGAACCGGTCCCTGCGGCCTCGCCCGACCCGGGTGCGCGGCCCAACTGACGCATGGCGGCGGCGTCGAACCCGCGGTCGTCAACGGTCACGGGCGCGGGCCAGGTGTCGTGGGAGTCCATGCCTCCCATTATGGTGGCATGGACGTCCAGGAGAGGTGGCCCCGTGCCCGCAGTCGATCCACGCCCCGAGCGTTCTGTGTCCGCCCGTGCGCCCCGCGCGGGACTGCTGCTGGTCGGCGTGCTCCTGCTCGGGGCCAACCTGCGGGCGGGGATCACCGCGGTGGGCCCGGTGCTGCCGCAGATCGAACACGAGGTGGGATTGAGCGCGTCGCAGGCGTCGCTGCTCGTGAGCCTGCCGCTCGTGGCGTTCGCCGTGATCTCCCCCTTCGCGCCGCGACTCGCGGAGGCATTCCGGCTCGAACGGGTCCTGGGTCTCGCCCTCGTGGTCCTCGCGGCGGGCATCGTGGTCCGCTCGGTTCCCGGGCCCGGGCTGATCTGGGTGGGCACGGGACTGCTGGGCGCGGCGATCGCGGTGCTCAACGTGCTCATCCCGTCCCTGATCAAACGTGACTGGCCGCACCGGATCGGCCCCATGACGGGTGTGTACCAAGCGGTCACGGCGCTGACCGCGGCGCTCGCCTCCGGTGTGGTGGTCCCCATCGCGGACGTCGCCCCGTCCGGCTGGCGGTTCGCGCTCGGGATCTGGGCGGCCGTGGCGATCATCGGCGTGGCCGTCTTCCTGCCGTGGATCCTGGGGGTGGCCTCCCGGGTGGGCTCGGGCACTGCCGCTCCCCGGGCTGCGGCCCCCGGCCCGGCGGCCCCCGATGCGACGGGGCCTGGTTCGCCGACTCCGGGTTCAGGAGCGGACGACGACGCCGCACCGGCGGTTCCCCCGGCCGTCACCGCGTCCGTTGCACGTTCCCGGGCCCGGCTCCCGCTGGGCTCCGCCCTGGCCTGGCAGGTGACCGTGTACATGGGGCTGCAGTCCACCGTCTACTACACGATGGTCACGTGGCTGCCGACGATCCAGATCTCCGACGGCGCTACCCCGGTCCAGGCCGGGTGGTACCACTTCGCGTTCCAGGCGTGCGGACTCGTGGGGACTCTCTTCGCCGGGTTCATGATCCCCCGGCTCCGGGAGCAGTCCGGTCTGGGTGCGGTGTTCGCTGCCTCAGCGGTGATCGGTCTGCTGGGTCTGCTGTTCGTCCCCTCCCTGTCCCTGTTGTGGGCGCTGTTCATCGGGTTCTGCACCGGCGGGGCGATCGTGCTGGCCATGGCCCTGTTCGGGCTGCGCACCACGGACTACCACCGGGCTGCGGCCCTGTCCTCCATGGCGCAGAGCGTGGGGTATCTCTTCGCCGCGCTCGGCCCCGTGATGATCGGGTTGTTGAAGGACGCTTCCGGGTCCTGGACCGCACCGCTGCTCGTGATGGTCGGGGTGGCCGTGGCACAGGGCGTGTTCATCGCCCTCGCGGGGCGGCGTCGCACGCTGGGTGCCTGAGCGGTCGGCGTGGGGCGGGGTCACCCAGGTCCTTAGATACGCGAAATATTTGCTGCGTCAATATATGCTCACTACACTCGTGAGTATGGAAGAGACCAAGTGGCTGTCAGAGGACGAGCGGGAAGCGTGGCTCGCGCTCGTCTCCATCATGTTCCGCCTGCCGGGTGCCGTGGAGGGGCAGTTGCGCAGCGAGGAGGACATGTCACTCGCGGAATACCTGGTGCTCGCCATGCTGTCCGAAGCCCCGGACCACCGGCACAAGATGTCCGCTCTGGCCACGGCCACGAACACGTCCCAGTCCCGGCTCTCGCGAATCGTCGCGCGGATGGAGAAAGACGGGCTGGTCACTCGCGCGGGCCGTCAGGACGACCGCCGCGTGGTGATCGCGGAGATCACCCCCGTGGGACTCGAACGTTTGCGTGAGGCTGCTCCGGCCCACGTGCGTCATGTGCGGGAAATCGTCTTCGACCGACTGGCCCCCGAACAGGTGGGCCAACTCAGTGAGATCGGCCGCGCCCTCAACCGCGGCTCCAATACCCGCGGTGCCATGGGGCTGGACTGCCCCGCGTGATTCCCTGACCCGGGGATACAGTTGCGAGCGTGAGTATGCAGAGCGCCCACATGGCCATGTGGCGGACCATGAAGGGGCAGGAGAACAAGGGCCGCAAGATCAGCGGTGAAACCGTGCGACGCATCATCACGTTCGCGCGTCCCCACCGCCACGCGATCCTGGCGTTCGTCCTGGTGTCGGTGGCCCTGGCCGTTCTGGGTGTGGTCACGCCCGTACTGGCCGGGCGGGTGGTCAATGCGATCACCGGCGGGCACGACGTCTCCGTGGTGGTGTGGCTCGCGGTGGCCATCGCGGCGGTAGCCATCACGGACGCTGGACTGTCCCTGCTGAACAGGTGGCAGTCCTCACGGATCGGTGAAGGGCTCATCTACGATCTGCGCACCGCCGTGTACGACCACGTGCAGACCATGCCGCTCGCCTTCTTCACCCGCACGCGCACCGGGGCTCTCGTGTCCCGGCTGAACACGGACGTGATCGGCGCGCAGCGCGCGTTCGCCGGGACCCTGTCGGGTGTGGTGTCCAACGTGGTGTCCCTGGTGCTGACCGTAGGGGTCATGGTCACCATCTCTTGGCAGGTCACCGCGCTGTCCCTGCTGCTGTTGCCCATCTTCCTGATCCCCGCCCGGGCCATGGGTGGCCGGTTGGCCGCGTTGCAGCGTCGCTCCGCCCAATACAACGCCCAGATGTCCACGCGGATGACCGAGCGGTTCTCCGCCGGTGGCGCCACCCTGGTCAAGCTCTACAGCGATCCCGCGCAGGAATCGCGGGAGTTCGCCGCCCGCGCGAACGACGTCCGGGGAATCGGGATCCGCGCGACCATGTTGCAGACCACGTTCGTCACCGCCCTGACCCTGGTCTCCGCCCTCGCACTGGCGCTCGTGTACGGCGTGGGCGGAGCGCAGGCCCTTCTGGGCCACCTGGACGCGGGCTCGGTCGTGGCCCTGGGCATGCTTCTGACCAGGTTGTATACCCCATTGACCATGTTGGCGAACGCCCACATGGACATCATGAGCGCGGTGGTCAGCTTTGAGCGCGTGTTCGAGGTCCTGGACATCAAGCCCCTCATCACCGAGAGCCCCGAGGCGCGTGCCCTGCCCGAGGGGCCCGTGGCCGTGGAGTTCGATCACGTGCGCTTCTCCTACCCCTCCGCGGACAAGGTCTCGCTCGCGTCCCTCGAGGACGTGGCCGTCCTGGATTCGCGCGGCGGCGAGGAAGTCCTGCACGACATCGACTTCCGGGCGGGACCCGGCCACACCGTGGCCCTTGTGGGGTCCTCCGGGGCCGGGAAGTCCACGATCGCGCAGTTGGTCGCGCGGTTGTACGACGTCGACTCGGGCGCGGTCCGGCTCGGCGGCCAGGACGTGCGGGACACGACCTTCGAATCCCTGCGCCGCTCCGTGGGAATGGTCATGCAGGACGGGCACTTGTTCCACGACACGATCCGCGCGAACCTCGGTGTGGCCCGGGAGGGGGTCACGGACGCCGAGCTGTGGAACGCCCTGGAGCGCGCTCGGTTGCGGCACGTGATCGAATCCCTCCCGGACGGTCTGGACACCGTGGTGGGGGAGCGCGGCTACCGGCTCTCGGGTGGCGAGCGCCAGCGCCTCACGATCGCTCGCTTGCTGTTGGCCCAACCCCGCGTGGTGATCCTGGACGAGGCGACCTCCGCCCTGGATTCCACGAACGAGGCCTACGTGCAGGCGGCACTCGACGAGGCGATGTCCGGGCGCACCGCCGTGGTCATCGCGCACCGGCTGTCCACGATCCGCCAGGCGGACCAGATCCTCGTGATCGAGGCCGGCCGAATCGTGGAGCGCGGTTCCCACGAGGAACTGCTCGCACGCGCTGGCCGCTACGCGGAGCTGCACGCCACGCAGTTCGCGGCGGGCCGCAATGACGACGCCGCTACCCACCTCGATGACTCCGCCCGGCCCAAGGAAGGCGCCGGACCGGCGTCGTCGGCGTCGCTGGAACGCGGCACGGGCCGGGGCTGAGGCGTGCCGTCCTGGGAGGGTCTGGGCGCCGAACTGGGGATCACGTCCGCCCATGCGATCGTGGTGGTGCTCTCCGCGGTGGGGATCTACGTGGCATTCCTCGTCTTTGTGCGGATCTTCGGCCAGCGGGTGCTCACGGCCATGTCCACGTTCGACGTGGTGATCACTGTGATGCTGGGTGCCGTGGCGGGGCGCGTGATCCTGGGGCACCCGCCGACACTCATGAGCGGTGTGCTGGGATTGGGCACCCTGTTCCTGCTGGAAGTGGTGTTCGGCCACCTGGGCACGCGGGCTCGGTGGCAGCGCGTGTTCAATTCACCCGCCCGCCTGCTCATGATCGGTGACCGCGTGGACGAGCACGCCCTGCGTCGCGCCCACATCACGCATTCCGAACTCAACGGGGCACTGCGTCGGGCGGGGGTGCGCTCCTACCGCGAGGTGGCGTGCGTGCTGCACGAACCCGGGGGCGGGATCAGTGTGCTGCGCCGGGGGGTTCCCATCGACCGGCGGATCCTCGCGGACGTGGCCGGGGCGGACCGGATCCCGGAGGAGTTCCTGACCGAGGACATCGGGGACGCGCCACTTGATGCCCCACATGATCGGTGAACTCACTGATGGGAACCCACCCCGGTGGTGCGGGGCGAAGTCCCAGGGATGCTCTATGGCAGGTTCGGTTGGTGGAACCTCGTAGAAAGAGAATGTGTAGAAAGAGAATGTCATGAAATTCAAAAGCCCGATCACAGTTTACTGCAGTGCGTTTGCAGTGATCGGATTGACCATATGCGGATGGTTGCTGATTTCTAAGGGGGTTGTTTTCCCCTTGGCCCTGACTCTGGCGTTTTTCTGTCTAGGGTCTCTCATGACATCCTTTTTCGTCGTTTCCGATGCCGTCTGGGGAAAGCAGATGCGGTGGGATTCGAACGCCTACAGGTCCGGTAGTGCGAGTGAATAGGACGTAGACAAGGATCTCAAGACCGGCCGGCGCATATTTGATCTGCGTTTTCATCATCAGTGCGATACTGGCAATCTGGTTCTTCGTGGTGGGGGGTGTGGTGGGGGTTCACGCGG
Organism: Kocuria sp. UBA1838; assembly: GCF_002338785.1. Classification (NCBI taxonomy): domain Bacteria; kingdom Bacillati; phylum Actinomycetota; class Actinomycetes; order Micrococcales; family Micrococcaceae; genus Kocuria; species Kocuria sp. UBA1838. The sequence goes on from NZ_DDIY01000001.1 coordinate 62,691, forward strand.
CGGTGGTCGCATGGACGTCGGGGTCCCCGTGGATGGAGGTTTTGCACTCACCATCCGGAAGAGCTCGACGTGTTCAACGCTATCTTCGCCGCGCTGTGCCTGATCACGTTCTGCCGCCTCGACGTACTTCGCTTCGAAGCCGTCGGGCAGCGACTCGACCCGGATCGGGCGGTCATCGAGTGTCGTGTCGTCGAGGGTGTGATCCGTGGTGGCGTAAGTTCAGCGGGTTAAAGGCCGCCGCGGCGGAAGAGCTGCCCGACGCGGTCCCGGTGATGGACCCGTTCCATGTCGTTCGTCTGGCCGGCGACGCCCTCGACCGGTGCCGGTCTGCTCATCGAGAAGCACACCGCCCGCTTCAACGCCGTGTTCGCGATCGAGGAGCATGTCGAGGTCGAAGCGACCTGGGGCATTTACCAGCGCATTGTCCCCGCCTACCGCGAGCCCGAGAAGAAGAAGGCGAAGCAGATGATGCAAGCGGTGATCCACGCGCTTAGCAGCGGCGTCCCGGCCGCGCTCGTCGATATCCGCAAGTTTGGCCGTATCTTTAGGCAACGCGCCTTCGACGTGCTCGCGTTCTTCGACCGACCAGGCACCAGCAACGGGCCGACAGAGGCGATCAACGGGCGCATTGAGCACCTGGGCGGCTCCGCTTTCGGCGTCGGCAACCTCACCAACTACATCACCGGGAGCCTGCTCGAGGCTGGAGGATTCAGACCACACCTATACCCTCGAATGCGATGAGCCGGCAATCCCGGTGTTCATCCAGACGCGGGACATCATACAAATCTGACACGTGAGCGGCGCGCGTGAGTGCAAAATAAAATGGGTGGGGCATTTACGAGTGTTCCGCCCATCGCTGTGGTCGGGGCTTGGGGGTGCGCGTGGCCGCGCGTTGTCCCCGCTCGCGCAGCTTCTGGTCCAGTTCGGACTCGCTGGTGCTGCCCAGGCGGTTCCGATCCTTGGACGCCATCGCGGACGTCTTCCTCGTGCCTTCCTTCCGGACGGCATGCTTCAGCGGCACTTGTGACGGCTCCACCGGGTGAACCGTCACGAATCTGGAAATGGTCCGCTCACCGATGGTTTTGCGCCGTTAGGATGAAACCACGGCTACGAAGGGATACGGCCCCATGACCGATCTGGCGATCCGCTACCGCGGGGTGAGCAAAGTCTATTCGGACGGTACGGCCGCGGTGGATAACTTGGACCTGGACGTTCCCGCGGGTTCCCTCACGGTGTTCGTGGGCCCATCCGGCTGCGGCAAGACCACGTCCCTGCGGATGCTCAACCGCATGGTGGAGCCCTCCTCGGGGACGGTGGAGGTCAACGGTCAGGACGTCGCGAGCATCCCGGCCGCCAAGCTGCGCCGCTCCATGGGGTACGTGATGCAGCAATCGGGTCTGCTGCCCCACAAGACCGTGGAGGACAACATCGCCACGGTCCCCCGGCTGAACGGGGTGTCCAAACGGGAGTCCCGCGCGCACGCCCGGCAGTTGCTGGGCTCGGTGGGATTGGACGAGTCCCTGGCCACCCGGTACCCGGCGCAGTTGTCCGGAGGTCAGCAACAACGCGTGGGCGTGGCACGTGCCCTGGCCTCGGATCCGCCCATCCTGCTCATGGACGAACCGTTCTCCGCCGTGGACCCCGTGGTGCGCCAGGACCTGCAGAGCGAATTGTTGGACCTGCAGAAGCGGTTGCACCGCACCATCATCTTCGTGACCCACGACATCGACGAGGCGATCCTGCTGGGCAACCGCGTGGCCGTGTTCGCGCGCGGGGGCAGGCTCGCGCAGTACGCGACCCCGGAGGAACTGCTGCGGGCCCCCGCGGACGACTTCGTCGCGGACTTCATCGGCCGTGACCGCGGGTTCCGTTCGCTGAGCTTCGACAACGCCTCCGTGGCACTGCAGCCCGTCACGGTTCTGGTCGTGGACACCGGCGAGCGCTTCCTGGTGGGCCCCTGCAGCGAGGACCCCGCGCCGTGGCAGGCGGCGGGAGCGGCGTCGTCGTCGGACTGGGTGCTCGCGGTGGACGAGCGCCGCCACCCGCTGGGCTGGCTGCCCGTGACGGCGTCCGGAGAACCGGCCGCGCGCGAGGAACTGCGTGTGGGAGGGACCATGTGGCACGACGGCGGGTCGTTGCGCACCGCGCTCGACGCCGCCCTGTCCTCCCCGTCCGGGCAGGCCGTGGCCGTGCACCGCGACGGCTCCGTGGCGGGCGTAGTGCCCGGCGAGGACGTGATGCGCGCGGTCGAAGAGCAGCGCTCGGCGCGCTACGACAGGTCGGAACGCTCGTGAACTGGCTGTCGAACAACTGGTCCACGGTCCTGGACCTCGCTGGCGCGCACCTGATCCAGTCCATCGTGCCCGTGGTCGTGGGCCTGCTGATCAGCGTCCCGCTTGCCCGGTTGGCCACGAGCAGACGCTGGTTGCGTCCGGTGTTCGTCACGGGCTCGTCACTGCTGTACACGATCCCCTCGCTGACCCTGTTCGTGGTCCTGCCGCTGATCCTGGGCACGGGCATCACGTCCGTGGTCAACGTGATCGTGGCGCTGACCCTGTACGTGATCGCAATCCTGGTGCGCTCGTGCGTGGACGCGTTCGAGTCCCTGGACCGAGATGTCCTCCAGGCCGCCACCTCGCTGGGGTACAAACCCGTGCGCCGCTTCTTCGGGGTGGAACTGCCGCTGGCGGTGCCCGTGATGATTGCGGGGCTGCGCGTGGCCACGGTCTCCAACATCTCCATGGTCTCCGTGGGCGCCGTGATCGGCATCCAGTCCCTGGGCACCCTGTTCACGGACGGGCTGCGCCGCTCAATCGTCTCGGAGATCGTGGTGGGCATCGTGGCCACCGTGCTGATCGCGATCGTGCTGGATCAGCTCTTGCGTCTGCTCGGCCATGTCCTGACCCGCTGGCAGCGCACGGGGACCACGACGGCGCGCGAGCGGCGTCGTGCCGGGGCGGCACGGCACGACAGCGCTAACGGCCGAGCCGACCGGCCCGGGGGCGGGGACCCCGAGGGCCGCGATTCCGTGGCCGGTGCGCCCGGCGGCGCGGGCGCCGTCGCCGCGGTGGAAGCCCGGGGTGATTGCGCGTGAACCTGTTCTCGGAAGCCGCGCAGTTCCTGACCGACCCCGCCAACTGGAGCGGAGCCACCGGGATCCCGCAGCGTTTGCTCGAACACGTGGGCTACAGCGTGCTGACCATGGGGATCGCGCTCGCGATCGCCGTGCCCCTGGGCCTGTGGGTGGGCCACACACGCCGCGGCGGCGGCGTGATCGTGGGCCTGGCCGGCGCATTGCGCTCGCTGCCCACCCTGGGTCTGCTGAGCCTGTTCACGCTGCTCATGGGGCTGGGGCTCATGCCCCCCATCCTGGCGCTCGTGTTGCTGGCCATCCCGCCCATCCTTTCGGGCACGTACTCGGGGGTCGCCGCGGTCTCCCCGGCGCTCGTGGACGCCGCCCGTTCCATGGGCATGACCGAGGGTCAGGTACTCACGCGCGTGGAGATCCCCGTGGCGCTGCCGGTGATCCTGGGCGGGATCCGCAATGCCGCGTTGCAGGTGCTCGCGACCGTGACCATCGTGGCGTACATCAACCTGGGCGGTCTGGGCCGCTATCTGATCGACGGGCTCGCGGTGCGCGACTATGCGCGCATGCTCGCGTCCGTGGTACTCGTGGCCGTGCTCGCACTGGCCGCGGATGCAGTACTCGCTCTCGTACAACGCCTGGTGACGTCGCCGGGCCTCAGACTGGCAGGAGATCGACCATGACACCGTCCCCCTCTACGCAGCGCACGCGCGCTGCGCACCGCGCCCTCCGCCCCGCCACGTGGGCGGCCATGACCGCCACGGCCGTGTTCGCCCTCACCGCGTGCGGCGGCGGTTCCGACCCGCTCGCGGAGAACTCGGGCGACGCCGCCTCAGGCGGCTCCTCGGACGCCGTCACCGTGGGCTCTGCGGACTTCCCCGAGTCGCAGGTCATCGCCGAGCTCTACGCCGGGGTGCTGCGGGACGCGGGCGTCACGGTGGAGACCAAGCCGGGCATCGGCGCGCGCGAGGCCTACGTGGGTGCCGTCAAGGACGGTTCCGTGGACGTGGTCCCGGACTACTCCGGGAACCTGTTGCTCTTCGCGGACAAGGACGCCACCGCGGCCTCCGCCGAGGACATCATGAAGGCACTGCCTTCCGCGTTGGAGGGCCAGCAGCTCTCGGTGCTCGACCCCTCCCGCGCGGAGAACAAGGACGCCCTGGTGGTCACACAGGCCACCGCGGAGAAGTACGGTCTGACGTCCATCGAGGACCTCTCCTCGGTGTGCGGGGACCTGATCATGGCTGGCCCGCCGGAGTTCCAGGAACGCGCCTACGGCGTGGACGGGTTGAAGCAGAAGTACGACTGCTCCTTCAAATCCTTCCAGCCCATCAACGACGGCGGTGGCCCCCTCACCGTGCAGGCCCTGACCCAGGACGACGCCCAGGTGGCGGACATCTTCACCACCACCCCGGCCATCCAGGACCAGCACCTCACGGTGCTCGAGGACCCCAAGAACAACTTCATCGCCCAGCAGGTGCTCCCGCTCACCGCCCCGGACCGCTTGCCGCAGAACGCGGTGGACGCGCTGAACGAGTTCTCCACCAAGCTGACCACCCAGGACCTGATCGACCTCAACCGCAAGGTCAGCGGGGACCAGCAGCAGAACCCCGCGGACGCCGCCAAGCAGTGGCTCTCCGACCACGGGTACGAGAAGGCCTCCTGATCCGCGACACCCGCAGCGACGTCGGCCGACGAACCGCCGTCAGGGTCACCTGGTGACGTCCGGAATCCACCCCACGGGGTGGGATCGCCCGGTGCTCCCCGCATGGGGAAGCACCGGGCGTTCGTCATGTTCCGTTCATCCGCGTCCGGCCGAGCGCGTTCTCCACGGCCGTGTGCGCGGTTCTGCACAGGCTTGTCCACACCCGCTGGGGATTCGCGTCATATCGCCCTGACCTGGGGTTTCAGAGGTATCGCCCCACGTGGCCCACCCGGGAACGCGCCATGGTTTCCACACCTGTGGATAACTCTGTGCACAACCTGTGGGGTGAATACGGGGTGCGGGGACGAGTCACGCGGACGTCACCTGAGCGTCGAGTGCAACCGCGCCCGTATCCTGGACGCAACCGGCCCGCGGGAACGCGGAGGCGGTCGATCCGAGCTCGGCATCAAGGGGGATCCCGGGCACCATGACTCCCCACGCACGTGACGTGCGTCAACCGAGGAGGCATTCCCGTGCTGTCCGAACCCTCGATCCCCCGGGACACCACCGATCGCGAACACGTACTCGAATCGGTGCGGGAGCATCTCGCGCTGGATACGCGCGCGACCCCCGAGGAACGCACCGTCTTCCTTGGTCGGCTCAGCCGTCAGCTGGACCGTCTGATCACCTCCTTGCACGCGGTCTACGGACCCGGGCTCGGTATCTGGGACACCGTGACCCGCGCCGTCCTCACCGCGTGGGAGGCCTATGTGCAGCGCCCCCGGGACCTCAAGGACCTGGACCGCCGCCGCGAGGACCAACTGCCGTGGTTCACGTCCCGGGAGACCGTGGGCGGGGTGTGTTACGTGGACCGCTACGGCGGGGACCTCGCGGGGATCCGGGAGAAGATCCCGTACTTCGAAGAACTTGGGCTGACCTACCTGCACCTCATGCCCCTCTACGAGAGCCCCGCCGGCAACTCGGACGGGGGGTACGCGGTGTCCTCCTACCGCCGGGTGGACCCGGAGCTGGGGACCATGGCGGAGCTTGCGGACCTGGCGGCCGAACTGCGGGCCCAGGGGATCGCCCTGGTGCTGGACTTCGTGTTCAACCACACCTCCAACGAGCATGAGTGGGCCCGGGCCGCGGCCGCCGGGGACCCGTTCTACGAACGCTTCTACTGGATGTACTCGGAGCGCACCGTGCCGGACGAGTTCGAGCGCACCGCGCGGGAGATCTTCCCGGATGACCACCCCGGGGTGTTCACGCGCGTGGACAGCACGCCGGCGGGACGGGACGCGAGCCCCTACGACCCGGATCCCCGGTGGGTATGGACCACGTTCCACCGCTTCCAGTGGGACCTCAACTACTCCAACCCACACGTCTTCCACGCCATGGCCGCGGAAATGCTGTTCCTGGCCAACCAGGGGGCCCAGGTGCTGCGCCTGGACGCCGTGGCGTTCATCTGGAAGCAACTCGGCACCTCGTGCGAGTCCCAGCCACAGGTCCACGATCTGCTGCGCGCGTTCAACGCCGTGACGGCCCTGGCCGCCCCGGCCGTGGAGTTCAAGTCGGAGGCGATCGTCCACCCGGACGAGGTCATCCGCTACGTCCACCCGGACCAGTGTGCGCTGTCCTACAACCCCCTGCAGATGGCCCTCACGTGGGAGGCCATGGCCACCCGGGATGTCTCCCTGCTCTCCGCCGCGCTCGCCGAACGTCACGAGACGCCAGCGGGCACCGCGTGGGTCAACTACGTGCGCGGCCATGACGACATCGGGTGGACGTTCTCCGACGACGACGCCGCTCGCCTGGGTGTCGATGGCCACGACCACCGCCGCTTCCTTAACGCCTTCTACACCGGGCGCCACCCCGGTAGCTTCGCGCACGGCGTGGCGTTCCAGGGCAATCCCCGCACGGGCGATTGCCGGATCTGCGGCACCACCGCGTCCCTGTTGGGTCTGGAGACCGAGCCGGGTCCGGCCGTGGACCGGATCCTGCTGGCGCATTCGCTGGCCATGAGCACCGGCGGAGTCCCCCTGCTTTACCTGGGTGACGAGGTGGGTCAGCGCAACGACGTCCATTGGGACGAAAACCCGGACGCCGCGGACGACGCCCGCTGGGTCCATCGCCCGCGCTACCCCCGCGACGACTACGAACGCCGCCACGACCTGTTCTCGGTGCAGGGGCGGATCTTCGGCGGGATCCGGGGGATGATCTCGGTGCGCCGTGCCACCCCGGAGTTCGAGGGCACCGCGCTCATCCCGTTCATCACGCACAACCGCCATGTCCTGGGCTATCAGCGTCCCGGCGAGCACAGCGTGGTGCTGTGCCTGGCGAACTTCAGCGACTGGCCCCAGCTCGTCACGGGTGAGACGCTGAGCGGTTTCCTGCCCTCGGCGACCATGCTGCACGAGAACGAGCGGGTGGACCTGCGCGGGGGGATCCTGGTGGAGGCTCACGGTTTTCGGTGGCTGCGCGTGATTCCCACCTCCTGACACCGCGGAAATCACAGCGTCACATAACTGCCCCCTAAAAGGGGGTAACTCAACGCAGATAAGCGGACAGTGAGCGTTATCCACAACGCTTCTCCACAGGAGTGGATAAGTCACACGACTGTCATTCGACCCGGTTAGCCAGACGCTTGTTCGGTATTTCCCCTGGTCATGCGTCGTTTCCTGCCGTTACCGCGCCTGCCCAGGGTGTGTGCGTCGAAACTGTGTTCGAATTATGCACAGACTTTTCCACCCCTGTGGATAAATTTTCTCCACCTCTTGTGGACGCGTCACACTTCCCCCGGCGGAGTGACGGCTTGTCGTCTTTGCATCAGACTGAGCGTCATAAATTACTCGCGTGTAGTTGGTGTTCGGTGGGACGAACGCCATGGGGGGAAGCACGCACCAAGGGGGAAACATGTCTGTTCGCATCTCCGAGGTCGATTCCACCGACCACGGATTCTCGCTGCTCGTGGAGCAGGACGTGGCGGTCACCGCCCAGGAGTTCGATCTGGCCCTGGGCAGGCCCAGGGGGATGGGCCGATGGTTCGGGATCCACGTCACGTGGCCCACGTCCCCGGACGATCAACTGCACGTGGGCTCGGCGATCGAGTTCGACGCCCCGGTGGGGCCGTTCACGTTCGACTACGTCATGATCGCCGCGGACCGCGTGCCCGGTGAATCGCTCATGCTGCGCACCACCAAGGGGTTCGCGGACATGATCATGGAGTACGCGTGGCAGCCCACGAGCTCGGGGGTGACCGTCCAGCTGCGCGCGGATTTCCGACTGCGCGGGGGGTTGTGGTGGAAGCGCCCGTGGGCCCGGATGATGGCCCGCCGCCGACTTGCCCAGGGGCTGGAACGCATGCGGCGGGATCTGGCCGCGGGGCAGCCGGGGGAGTTGGCAACGTCGTCGACCGAGCATCCCTCTCGCGGCACCGGCCACGGCGTGCGGGCTGCTGCCCACGGCAGGCACGCGGGAACGCACCGCAAGGCCACGGGGCGGCGACGCGCGCAACGCGCGTGAACCGCTTGAAACGCGCTTACTACTGAGAGCTGTGCGGACGCCACCGGGACCAACGGGGGGTGTCCCGCGGCGCCCGTCGGCACCGGATTACGGGCTGAGGCGGCGCTCCATGCGCATGACCGTGACCCGGTAATCCAACCGGGGGACGGTGAAATCCACGGCACCGCGGGGCGTGTAGCCCAGACCCGTGTAGAAACGCTTGAGCACCGGGTTGCCGTCATCGCAGTCCAGGCGGGAGACGCTCCGTCCGGACTCGACGATCACCCGTTCTGCGGTGCGGATCAGCCGGGCACCCGTGCCGGTGCCCGCGAGCGAGCGGTCCACCGCGACCCCGTGGGTGTAACCGGCGGGCTCCGGCTGCTCGCCCCAGATCTCAGGATCCGCCCAGATCACACGGATGCTCGCCAGGATCAGGCCGGGCTGCACCGGGGATTCCACGACCCACCACTCGCCGCGGTCGATCTCGCGGCGCACCTCGGCGGGGTCGAACTCGCCCTCGCGCCACTGGTCGATGCCCCGGCCCTGCAACCACCGCGCCAGACGGTCCCGCAGGTTCACGATGCCTTGCGCGTGCGAAGCCTGCGCGCGCGCGATCTCGAGG
>NZ_DDIY01000001.1:71749-84153 GCF_002338785.1 Kocuria sp. UBA1838
GTGACCTCCAGGGCGGTATCGGGGGTGGACATGGGCCCGAGGATAGGTCACGGCCCGGGCGGCAACGCACCGGTTGTGACGGAAGATGACGGGCTCCGTGAAACATACGCTAGTGGCTGAACGTCCTTGACCCGCCGAACCGCAGCGACGGACAGTTGAAGCATCACGCACCCGCAAAGGAAGGATGATTCACCGTGGCTGAAAAGTTCACTCTCCCCGATCTTCCCTATGACTACGCAGCGCTCGAGCCGCACATCTCGGCCCAGATCATGCAGCTGCACCACGACAAGCACCACAACACCTACGTGACCGGTGCCAACACCGCGCTCGAGAAGATGGAGGAGGCCCGCGCCAACGGCGACGCCGCCGGTGCCGCCAAGCTCTCCAAGGACCTCCAGTTCAACCTGGGCGGCCACATTAACCACTCCATCTTCTGGAAGAACCTCTCCCCGGAGGGTGGCGACAAGCCCGAGGGTGAGCTCGCCGCGGCGATCGACAACTTCTTCGGTTCCTTCGACGCCTTCCGCGACCAGTTCACCGCGGTGGCCACCACCATCCAGGGCTCCGGCTGGGCCATCCTGGCGTACGAGCCCATCGCCGGCAACCTGGTGATCGAGCAGATGTACGACCAGCAGAACGGTGTGCCCGTGGCCACCATCCCGCTGCTGCAGCTGGACATGTGGGAGCACGCCTTCTACCTGGACTACCAGAACGTGAAGGCCGACTACGTCAAGGCGTTCTGGAACATCGTCAACTGGGCGGACGTGGCCGAGCGCTTCGAGAAGGCTCGCGGCGGCGCCAAGTCCCTCATCTGATCCGGATGTGAAGTCCGCACCCCACGGGGTGCCTCGGAACCCCGCACGGCAGTTCTCGTGGCCGCGCGGGGTTTCGTGTTCCTCCGGGCGGCCGCCGCCGACGCCGCTCCCCACCTCCCACGCCCGCCCGCCCGGTCCGTGCCGCATGAGTCGGTGCGTGTCGTACCCGAGGAGAGTTCATGAAGACACCGCGTTTCCTGGTCACCCGTGAGATCCCCGAACCGGGGCCGTCCATCCTGGAGGACGCGGGCGACGTCGAGATCCGGGACGGGATGAGCGCGGACGAACTGCGCGAGGCAGTGACCGGCGGCGAGTACGACGTGGTGGTCTCGCAGGTCTCCGACCGGTTCGACTCAGAGCTGCTGAGCGAGGCGCGGATCCGGGGGATCGCGAACTACGCGGTGGGGTACAACAACATCGACGTCGCGGCGGCCGCCGAACACGGGATTGCCGTGGGCAACACCCCGGACGTCCTCAATGACGCGACCGCCAACACCGCCATGTTGCTCCTGCTCGGCGCCGCGCGGCGTGCCCACGAGGCCGCCGAGTACCTGCGGGACGGGAAGTTCACGGGGATCGGACCCAAACTGCTGGTCGGTCAGGACGTCACCGGGGCCACCCTGGGGATTGCGGGCATGGGCAGGATCGGCAAGGCCGTGGCCCGCAGGGCACTGGGTTTCGACATGACGGTGATCTTCACGCAGCGCCCGCCCGAGGACCGCGCGGTCTCCGACGACGAACTGGACGATCTGGCCGGGCGGGTGCGCCAGGTGCCGTGGGACGAACTGGTCGAGACGAGTGACTACCTCTCGCTGCACGTCCCGCTCACCGAGGACACCACGCACCTGGTCGACGCGGACGTGTTGCGGCGGATGAAGTCCACCGCGGTGCTCGTGAACACCGCCCGCGGCCCCGTGGTTGATGAAAATGCATTGGTTTCGGCGCTGCGGGATGGGAAGATCTTCGCGGCCGGGCTGGACGTGTTCGAGAACGAACCCGAGCTCGCGGCCGGGCTGGCCGATCTGCCCAACGCGTTCTTGCTGCCGCACGTGGGCTCCGCAGAAGTGAGCTCACGGGCGGGGATGGCTCGCAAGGCCGCGGAGAACGCCGTGGCCATGGCCCGCGGTGAGAAGCCGCCGTACGAGGTGACGCCGTAGCGTCCCGCCCCCTCGGGGCGTCGCGCGGAGCGTGAGCTCACGACGAGCGGCCCGCAGCGCGGCCCTGCGTCACGCCGACATCGGTGTGGCCGCGGGTGGGAAACACCGGTCAGAGTGCGTGCTCGCCGCGGAGGTGGGCAATCACTTGCGCGGTGGCGCGGACGGCGCTGTCCACGTGGGCCTCGGTCGTTTCTCGGCCCAGGCTGAACCGCACCGACGTGGTGGCGAGCTCCGCGGGGATCCCCAGGGCCGTGAGCACGTGGGAGGGCTCGCTGGAACCGGCCGCGCACGCCGAGCCCGAGGACACGAGCACCCCCAGGTTCTGAAGGTCCACCAGGACGGTTTCGCCATTGACGCCAGGGAAGCAGAAGGACGCGTTGGTCGGTAGTCGCGTGATCCCGTTCCGTCCCGACGTCGCTCCGACGGTTGCTGTCGCACGGCCGGCCGGCGGGATGAGGCCCTCGGAGGTGATCGAGGCTGGCGGGTCGACGGAAACGGCCGGGTCCGCGGACGCAGCCGGGCCGTCCGGAGTGGCCGGGGTGGCACCGCCATTGCCGAGGCCGCCCACAACGTTCCGAGGATCCTGGCCGGTCAGGATTGCGTCCGGTACGGAGTTCAGGATGCCCGAGATCAGTCGGTCACGCAGGGCTGTCGAGCGGGCCGTGTAGGCCACCCGTTCTCGCTCGGCCAGCTCCAGCGCCACCGCCAGGCTCACGGCGCCGGCCACGGTGGAGGTTCCCGAGCGGCGCCCGCGCTCGTGACCGCCACCGTTCAGCAGCGGGCGCAGCGGGGTGCCGCGCTTGAGCCACAGCAGGCCGATCCCTGGCGGCGTGCCGATCTTGTGTCCCGCCAGCGTCAGCGCGGCCACTCCCAGGTCTTCGACGTTCAGCGGCAGAGTGCCGGCCGCTTGCACGGCGTCCGTGTGCAGTGGAACCCCGTACTCCGCCGCGATCTCCGCCAGGGCGCGGATGTCCTGGACGGTCCCCACCTCGTTGTTGGCGAGCATCACCGACGCCACGGCCACGGTGGTCGGATCGGAGGCACTGCTGCTCCCGGGAGGGGCATGGGAGGCGACGCCGCGGGAGGGGGCGGCACGGTCGGGGAGGGTGCGAGCGGCGTCGTCGTCGGACACGAGGGCGGCGCGGAAGGTGTCGGGGGAGAGCGCACCGGAGGGATCGACGGGCAGTTCGAGCGTCTCGAAACCGTCATGCCGGGCGAGTGCGCGGGCGGATTCCAGGACGGCGTCGTGCTCGATGGCGCTGACCAGCAGGCGGTGACGCGAAGGCTGCCGTTCCTGGCGGGCCAGGGCGATGCCCTTGACCGCCAGGTTGTCCGCCTCGGTGCCGCCGGAGGTGAAGATGATCTCACCCGGGCGGGCCCCGAGGACCGCGGCAACGCGCTGGCGGGCGTCCTCGAGGGCGCGGGCGGCGCGCTGGCCGCGCTCGTGATGACTGGACGCGTTACCGAACCCGCCGGTCAACCACGGCCACATGGCCTCGAGCACTTCGCGGCGCGGGGCGGTGGTCGCCGCGTGATCCAGGTAGATCATGATGTGACCTCTCGTGATGACGGACATGTCATGCCCGTGACGGGCGATGAGCCGGACTGTAAAGATGGACCATGGAAGAAAACACGCTGACCACCATTGCCCAGGACATGCTCACCGAGGCGCGCGAGGCGTCCAGCGGGCGTTCCGCCCACCACCTCAACGGCGGCCGCGAGCACACGCTGCAGCAGACCATGATCGCGCTGGCCGAGGGCCAGGACCTCAAGGAACACGAGAACCCGGGCGAGGCCACGATCCAGGTGATCACGGGCCGGGTGGAGCTCGTCGCCGGCGACGAATCCGTGCAGCTCGGTCCTGCCCAGTACGCCGTGATCCCGCAGCAGCGTCACTCCCTGCACGCGCACGAGGACTCCGTGGTGCTGCTGACGCTCGTGAACAAGGGCTAGTCCACGGCCACGTCCAGACCCAGGTCCAATGCGCGCACCGAATGGGTGAGCGCGCCCACGGAGATGACGTCCACGCCGGTGGAGGCCACCCTGCCGATGGTCTCCAGCGTGATGCCACCGGATGCCTCCACGATGGCGCGACCGTCCACCACCGCCACGCCGCTGATCAGGTCCGAGTGGGCGAAGTTGTCCAGCATGATGGTGTCCACCCCGCCGGCCAGGACGTCCTCGATCTGATCGAGCCGGTCCACCTCCACCTCAACGTGCGTGGTGTGCGGCAGCTTCTTGCGCAGTTCGCGCAGCGCATGGGTCACGGAGGTACCGTCCGCGGTGAGCACGGCCAGGTGGTTGTCCTTGAGCATCACGGCGTCCGAGAGGCCGAATCGATGATTGTTGCCGCCGCCGCACGTCACCGCGTGCTTCTCCAGCGCTCGTAGTCCGGGGGTGGTCTTGCGGGTGTCGGTCACGCGGGTGCGCGTGATGGTCCCGGCGGGCAGGTTGTTGGCGCGTTCCACCTCTGCCACGGCCTTCTCGACCTCGGCCACGTACCGAGCGGTGAGCGTCGCGATCCCGGACATCCGCTGCACGAGGTTCAGCACGGTGCGTTCGGCGCTTAGCAGTGGTCGCGCCGGGCCGGTGATGGTTGCGATGGCGGTTCCGGGGGTCAGCGGGTCACCATCGCATACGTGGAGCGTGACCTCCAGGCCCGAGTCCGCCGTGGCGAAGCCGGTCCGGATGATCTCTTCTCCCGCAAAAATTCCTGCTTCCCGCGAGGTGATCGTGGTGGTGGCGGTCGCCGCGGCAGGGATCACGAGCTCGGAGGTGATGTCACCCCACGGCGCATCCTCGGCCAGGCTCGCACGCATCACGACTTCAACGGCTGAGCGAGTCAGCATGGTCTGTCCTTTCGGGGGTGGGTGCTGCGGATCCGGAGGCGATCCATGCGGTGCTCGTGGCCAGGCGGGGGTCGGTGGCCGGGTGGTCCACGCGCTGATGGGCCCCGCGGGATTCGGTGCGAGCCAACGAGGCGCATACGAGCGCATGCCCCACGGTCAGGAGGTTCCGGTCCTCCGCTTCAGCCAGGGTTCCAGGGGCCGCCGACGTATCCTCCTCGTCCGACGACGACGCCGCGAGCCAGCCTTCCAGCCGCGCCTTCGCCCGTTCGAGGCCCTCGGCGGTGCGGAACACCCCGGCGCCCTGCCACATGGCTTGCTGCAGGCCTGCGCGGGAGAACGGTTCGGCGCCGGCCGAGTCCGTCGGGGACGGTTCCCTTCCCGTGGAATACGGCCTGGTGCTGAGCAGCGGGTCGTTTCGGTCTGCCAGGCGGGGCTGGACGTGGGCCGTTGCCTCATCGAGCACGCGCGGCTCCGGTTCGCTGCAGAGGGCCACGGGCGACGCGTCCGCGGGTCCCCCCGGACCGGCGAGCAGTTCGCCGATCCTGCGGCCGAGGACCGTGGCTTCCAGCAGGGAATTCGAGGCCAGGCGGTTGGCCCCGTGCATGCCGGTGCGGGCACATTCCCCGGCGGCCCACAGTCCGGGAACAGTGGTGCGGCCCAGCGCATCGGTGGCGATGCCACCCATGAGGTAGTGCGCAGCGGGGCTCACGGGGACCCACTCGGTGGACCAGTCGATGCCTCGCCTCGCGAGTTCGGCGTGGATGGACGGGAACCGGCGGGCCAGGAACTCGGCGCGGGTCAGCCCGGGCTGGACGGGGATCGTGGAGCAGTCCAGGTATGCGGCGCCGTCGTCGGATGCCGTGCGCGCCGCGAAGACCGCGCGCGCCACCACGTCCCGGGGAGCGAGTTCCGCGCGGGGGTCCACATCGGTCATGAAGCGGTGGCCGTGCTGATCGCGCAGTACCGCTCCCTCACCGCGGACCGCCTCGGAGATCAGGAACGAACCCGGAGCGGCCATTGCGGTGGGGTGGAATTGGAAGAACTCCAGGTCACGCACCTGGGCACCGGCGCGCAGGGCCAGTGCGATGCCGTCCCCGGTGGCCACCTGGGGATTGGTCGTCCACGGATACAGCTGACCCGCGCCGCCCGTGGCGAGCGCCACGTGGTCCGCGGGGAGGAACTCCTCGTCGCCCAGCTCTCCGCCGCGGAGAACCGGGCGGACGGTGCAGCCCACGACCCGGTCACCGACCACGATGACGTCCGTGACCAGGGTGTATTCGCGCAGACGGATATGTCCCCCGTGGGCCATCTCGCGTGACCGAGCGGACAGGGCCTCCTGGATCGCGTGCCCCGTGGCGTCGCCCCCGGCATGCAGGATGCGCGAGATGCTGTGCGCAGCCTCCAGGCCCTGCACCCACGGGGAGTCGGGGCCGGCCACGTGGTCGAAGGCGACGCCGTGGTCTGTGAGGTCGCGAACAGCCGCGGCGGAGTCCCGGACGACCCCGTGCACCACCAGCGGATCACACAAGCCCGCACCGGCCACCAGGGTGTCCTGGACGTGCAGCCGTACCGAATCCGCGGGGTTTCCGCCGGGGAGGGAGCCGGTCATCGCGGCCATCCCACCTTGGGCGCGATCGGTCGCGGTGTGGGTGAGTGCGGCCTTGGTGACCACGGTGACGCGGGCACCGGCCTCCGCCGCGGACAAGGCCGCGCTGAGACCGGCGACCCCGGTGCCGATGACCAGGACGTCAGTCATGACTCACGCCCTCGGGACGGCGGCGAGCATGCGTTCGAGAGCCACGGACGCCTCCCGTGCGACGTCCTCGGCCACGGACACCTGATTGACCACGCGACCGGCCACGAGTTCCTCCAGGACCCACGCGAGGTAGCCCGGGTGGATGCGGTACATCGTGGAGCACGGGCAGATCACGGGATCCAGGCAGAAGATCGTGTGCTCGGGATGCTCCGCGGCCAAACGGTTGACCATGTTGATCTCGGTACCGATCGCGAACGTCTGCCCCGGCTCCGCGGCCTCCACGGCCTTGCGGATGTGGTCGGTGGAGCCCGAGGAATCGGCGGCGTCCACGACCTCCATGGGGGACTCGGGGTGCACGATCACGGTGCAGCCGGGGTATTCCGCGCGGGCCTTCTCGATCTGGCCCACCGTGAAGCGCTTGTGGACGGAGCAGAAGCCGTGCCACAGGATCACGCGGGAATCCTGGAGGACCTGCGCGGTGTTGCCGCCCAGCTCCCTGCGGGGATCCCACAGGGGCATGTGCTCCAGCGGCACACCCATGGCCTTGGCGGTGTTGCGACCCAGGTGCTGGTCCGGGAAGAACAGCACGCGCTGGCCGCGGCCGAAGGCCCAGTCCAGCACGGTCCGCGCGTTCGAGGACGTGCACACGATTCCGCCGTTGCGACCGCAGAACGCCTTGAGCGCGGCGGACGAGTTCATGTAGGTCACGGGGATCACGGAGGCGAGCGGCTCGCCGTCCTCGCCCATGATCGTCCGGCCGTGGGCGTCCGTGGCGTGGGGGCCGAACACGTCCAGGAGATCCGCCCAGCACTCCTCCACGGAATCCGCGTCCGCCATGTCCGCCATGGAGCACCCCGCAGCGGGATTGGGAAGGATCACGGACTGGCCGCCCCGGGAGAGGATGTCCGCTGTCTCGGCCATGAAGTGCACACCGCAGAACACGATGGCTTCCGCCTCCGGGTGCGCCTTGGCCTGCTGCGCGAGCTGGAACGAATCACCGATGAAGTCCGCGTGCTTGACCACTTCGTCCCGCTGGTAGAAGTGCCCCATGACGACGGCGCGCTCACCCAGAGTCTTCTTGGCCGCCGTGATCATGGCGTCCAGTTCCTCGGGGGAGGCATCCCGGTAGCGCTGCGGAATAGTGGGCTGCGCGGGGGAGCCGGCCGGAGCGGCGTCGTCCTGGGAAGCACCCGGGCCGTAACCCGCCGAGAGCGGGGCGGGGAACTCCCACGGGTCCTGGGTGAGAGCGGCGTTGCACGAACCGCCCTCAAGGGTCGCCGCGGTGCCGGATGGGCGGGTGGGTAGCAGCGTGAGTCGGGTGGCCACGGAGGTCATGGGGTCTCCTCGGTACGGTCTGACGGGGATGGGCGGAAGAGTCCGGGCGGTTCGGCCGCCGCGAAGCGGTACAGCGTGGGAGGGCGGTGCCGGGCGCCGGCGAGGCGCTCGCCGGTGTCTCGGAGCTGGCCGGAGGACAGGACGTGGCGCCGGAAATTGGAGGGATCCAGGGCTTTGCTGATGATGGCTTCGTGCACCTCGCGCAGGGCCGCGATCGTGAACGTCTCCGGCAGGAACGCCCGGGCCACGGTTGGCTCGGCGATGCGACCGCGCAGGTGTTCCAGGGCGTGGGCCACGATGAGTGAGTGGTCGAACGCGAGGTCCGGCAGGTCGGTGACGCGCAGCCACGTGACGTTGAGGTCGTTCTCGCCCATCGCGGCCTCGTGCGGCGGGAGGGAGGCCCAGTAGACCACGGTGACCTGGCGTTCTTCGGCCCCGGCGGAGCGGGTCAGTCCGCCGAACGTGGCCAGTTGTTCCAGGTGGGTGGGGGCCAACCCGGTGGTCAGGGTGAGGCTGCGCAGGGCGGAGTCCTCGAGATCTTCAGTGGATCGCAATGGACCGCCCGGCAAAGCCCACATGCCGCGGTAGGGATCGCGAATCCGGCGGACCAGGGGTAACCACAGCTCGTGGGCACTGTTCTCGCCCGTGGGGCGGACCGTGAAGATCACCGTGGACACGGCCAGCAGCACGCGCTGATCGGTCATGGCGGCTCCCCGGTCTTCGACGCCCCGCGGGGCCGGATCGTTAGTGTCAAGATGACTCTAACGTGCTAAAGTCGTTATGACCATAAGTGCGACGGGATGCTTCACCCAGCAGGGAGCAGGGCGGTCCACCGAGCGGGGGTCCCGTTCCCCGGGGATGCCAGGAGACCATCGGGGTGCGGGAGCGTGTCGGCGGGTCCGGCTTGCCGTGCGCCGTCGCCGACGCCGTCGGTGCGAGGGGTCGAACGCTCGGGATGCCTGCTACCGTGTGCCGTCGCGGTTGCCGTCGTCCCCCACGGCCGTCGAGTCCGTCGCGTTGGAGGTGGCCCCACCGCGGCGTAGCTAACGTCCAGGTCCGAGTGTTCGACGCCGGCCCGGGAGAGGATCTCGCGACCCTAGCGGACTGCTTCAGCAACCGTTCCGCCGTTGGCCACCACGGCGGCCGTGATCCGTGCCGCGAAGTCCTCGGCGAGCACATCCGTCCCGGGGCCGTGGGACTGGGATGTGTGCTGGGTGCTCACGGGTGGACCGTCCTCGGACTCGCGGGTGGTGGATGTGGCCGGTGGTGGGTGTTGCTGATGGTGGGTGCCGCTTGTCAGCCTCATTCAGGGCGGGGAGGCCGGACCCCGCGGTGGGCGCGGTAGGGTCACACGTGCACCGCCGCATGGAAAGGATATGCCCGGGTGAACGCGACCAATCCCTCCGAACTGGTTCTCACCGGCGAGTTCCGGGAGGCCCTGCAGCGGCTGCACCACGGGGAGAGCGTGTTCCTCACGGGCAAGGCCGGGACCGGTAAGTCCACCCTGATCCGGGAGTTCATGGCCCACACCCGGCGCAACGTGGTGGTCGTGGCACCCACGGGTATCGCGGCGTTGAACGTGGGCGGGTACACGATCCACCGATTGCTCTCGTTGACCCCGGGGATGTCCCCGGAGGAGGTGCGGCGCGGGCGGTACTACCCCGGCCGGTTCGCGGCCACCCTGCGCGAGTTGCACACGCTGATCGTGGACGAGGCGTCCATGGTCCGGGCGGATCTCTTCGACTGCCTCGTGGCCGCCCTGGAACGTTTCGGCCCCAAACCTGGGCGCAAGTACGGCGGTGTGCAGCTGGTGTTGGTGGGGGACCTCTACCAGTTGCCGCCCGTGGTCACCGATCACGAACGCGAGTACTTCGCGACCCGCTACTCCACCCCGTACTTCTTCTCCGCGGACACCTACCACCGGGACGACTTCGCCACGGTGGAACTGACCACAGTGTTCCGTCAGCTCGGGGACGACCGTCTCGTGGACATCCTCAATGCCGTGCGGGAGGGTGCGCTGCTCGAGGAGGCCCGCCGGGAGCTCAACGCCCGCACCGACCCGGACTTCACCCCGCCCATCGACGAGTTCTGGCTGACCCTGACCACGACCAACCGGATGGCCACGTCCCGCAACCGCGGGATGCTCGAGCAGATCCCCGAGCCGGCCGTGCACCACTCCGCGATCCTCACGGGGCAGCTGGACGGGTTCGAGATCCCCGTGGGCCGGGAGCTCGTGTTCAAACGCGGCGCGCAGGTCATGATGCTCACCAACGATCCCTCCGACCGGTGGGTCAACGGCACGATCGCCAAGGTGGCCGACCACTTCTGGGAGGACGGCGAGCTCATCGTGTACATCGAGCTCCCCGACGGTCACCTGGCCAAGGTCGAACCCAACCTGTGGGAGGTGACGCGGCCCGCCGTCGAACACGGAACGCTGCGCCACGACGTGATCGGGACGTACACGCAGCTGCCGTTCCGTCTCGCGTGGGCGGTGACCATCCACAAGAGCCAGGGGCAGACGCTCGACAATGTGGTGGTGGACCTGACCGGGGGCACGTTCGCCGACGGCCAGTTGTACGTGGCGCTGAGTCGCTGCACGTCCTTCGAGGGGCTCGTGCTGCGGCGCAACGTGTTGCCGCGCGATCTCAAGGTCGATCAGCGCATTCGCCGCTTCCTGTGCTCGGGGTCCCGGGACGCGGACACGAGCAAGGGCAACGTGTACCTGGGCATCTGCAGCGTGGGGGACGTGGGCGAGCGCTGGAGGCCCCGGCCCGTGGAGCTCGCCCTGGTCAGGGACGACGGCCTGGAGCTGAGCACCCTGGTCAACCCCACGCGGGACATGGGGGACGCGCGCAGCGCATACGGGATCACCGCGGGCCAGGTCCAGCTCGCGCCCCTGCTCACGGACGCGTGGGCCGCGCTCGCCCCGCACCTCGCGGGTCGCGTGCCCGTGGGCGCGGACATCGACCGCCAGCTCGGGTACCTCGATCACGAGCTCAAACGCACGGGGTACGTCACGCACATGCCCCTGGGGTACGACGTCGCCGCGGGGCGGGTCTCCGCCCAGCAACGCCGCGGTCTCGGGGCGGCGACGGCGCTCGAACGGGCCCGTGCGGTGCGTGAGATCGCGGCTTCGTCGGGCGTCGCGGAGGGACTGGCCGATCCGTTCCCCGAAGCTCAGGACCGGTCGGGCTATCTCATGCCCCGGCCGGACGGTGTCACCGGGTTCACCGTGCGGTGCAGTGCGGATACCGCGGGGCACCCGGGTGCGGTACTCGCCGAGAAGTTGCGGGAGGCCGGGGAGCGCGGGCGGCTCTCCGCGCAGAGCCTCGCGGTGGTGCGCGCCGTGGAGGAGCACACGGGTGAGTACATCCTGGACGGGTCGGCCGATGCGGCTCAGGGGATCGAGGCCGTCCTGGTGCCGGGTGCGCGGATCTGTTTCACCGGAACGGTGATCGGCCCCGACGGGCGGGAGGTCTACCGGGAGGACCTCGAGGACATGGCCGTGGAGCGTGGGCTGCAGCCGGTGGCCAACGTGACCAAGACCCGCTGCGACGTCCTGGTCACCGCGGAGGACGGCTCGCAGTCGAACAAGGCCAAGAACGCCGCGAAGTGGGGCAAGCCGGTGTTCACCGCCCGGGAGTTCACGGCGTGGTGGCGGGGTGAGCCCGCCTCCGCCGGACCGGAGTCGGCCGCGGAAGCGGGCGTGGTGATCCGCCCACTGATCGACCCGGCCGGCTGAACCGGGTTACCTGGAACCGGTGGCCACGGGACCCGGGGTGACCGCAGCGGCGTCGTCGGGCAGGGCCGTGCGCTCGCGGCCCTTGCCGCGCACGAACGCGAAGAACACCGCCGTCATGATGACGAGCCACGCGAAGCCTGCGATCAGGGCAATGCGGGTGTCCGGGGTGAAGGCGAGCAGCACGATCACGAACGCCATGAACGCGAGGGCCGCGTACGTGCTCACGCGACCGCCGGGCAGGGGGTAGGAACTGCGCGGGGCGCCGGCGCGGGCGCGCTCGCGGGACATGCCCAGGTGGGAGACCAGGATCATGATCCACACCCACACGGTCGCGAACGTGGCCAGGGACGCGATGATCAGGAACACGTTCTCCGGGATCACCGCGTTGAGCACCACACCGATCAACAGCACCACGGCCATGAGCGCCACGGTGAGGGTGGGCACGCCGCTGCGGCCCACATGGGTGAACGCGCGCGGCGCGTGACCCTGCTGCGCGAGCCCGTAGACCATGCGCCCGGAACCGAAGATGTCCGAGTTGATCGCGGAGATCGCCGCGGTGATGATCACCGCGTTGAGGATGTGGGGTGCGAACGGGATGCCCAGGGAGTCGAAGATCTGCACGAAGGGGCTGACCTCGCCGGTGACCTCGTTCCACGGGAAGAGGCTCATGAGCACGAACAGGGTCAGCACGTAGAACAGCAGGATCCGCACGGGCACCGTGTTGATCGCGGCGGGGATGGTCTTGGCGGG